>JAGPDJ010000123.1 GCA_018057635.1 Ferruginibacter sp.
TAGTTATTAGGTACATCACAGTTCCAGAATGAAAAATGGCTTACATCACCAACATATGTATTGCCTGTTTTTATAGCCTGACCTTCTTCTTTCCACAAACCTTTTGCTTCATCAAATGACCACAATGGTATAGTTGCCGGCGCATTTGATAAAATAGCTGCGGGTATCGGCATCGTAAGGGTTGCTTTCTGGCCAGTTGCAATTTGCAATAACTCACCAGAAGCGCCGGTTAATTCTACAGCAGCCATACCAAAAGTTGTCAGGGTTTTTAATGAACCATCTGTTGAAATTCCACGCAGATCGCCGGGCATTTCCTGGTTTAAATCTGAAGCAGTTGGATTTATCCAATGTGCTGATACGTTAACGTTACCGGTATATGCCACATTGGTTGCAGCATTTACAACTCCGTTTGCAGGTAATGCAATAACCAGACCGTTTGTAAGAGTTACATTGCCACCTGTTGAACCGTTGATTGATCCTGAAATTGTTTTAGGAATCAGTTTTATTCTAAAAAAAGCAGACTTGCCAGACTCAGCTATATAGGTTTTAATGCCCTTAAAGTAGCCTGGTTTGTTTACGGTTACCACTGCTGCACTTTTTACAACCTGTACATTCTTTATTTCAAAATATCCATATTTGTCGGTGGTGGTTGTTCCGCTTCCTGCAGAAACAGTAGAACCCATTACCGGCGCATCATTCTCATCTGTTACAAATCCAGATACGGAGGAGCTGACTTTTGTATCAAAATCCGGCAATACGATCACGTTTCCTGTATCCGTATCAATCTCTTTCTGGCAGGAAGCAAAAATCAGGATGGCTAATATGGGTAAAATCAGCCTGGTTACATTTGTTTTAAGCGTAGTAATCATGTTTAGTATTTTTTTTGAGATTATGTTGGTCTAGTGTTAGAGGGCATGAAAATGAAAGCTGCTGCCTGTACCAAAAAAAAATAGGAATAAAAGTGAAGATGAAATACAAAAAAAAGCTGCATTTTTTTTATAATAATATTATGCTCATCATGTAAAATTAGTAAATTTAAATATGTTGAAAGATGCTATAAATACCAGGCGAATGTTGAAAAAGTAAATGTAATAATTAAAAGAAAGGTTCCCAATTTGCTGGGAACCTTTCTTTTAGGGTAAGAATTAAAAACTTAAAAACTTCGTCTAACTCTGAAGGTGCAGGCAATGATTTTATTTACAGGTGGTGTGCCGGGTGTGACAACGGTTCCGGTGAAATTACCTGCCATAAATTCGCCTACAGCACCATATTCTGTAATATTTACATTAATAGACGCTGGCTGTGATGTTTGTGTACCCAAATCAGATGATCCAAACGTTTCTAATAATTGTACACTTCCTAACCCTATACCGGCATTGGTGAAGGAAAAGTTTACAAATGCTTGTGGTGATGCCGTATTTGTTGCCCCGTTTATTGTATTTGTTAAAGTTGAACCATTTCCATAATGGAAAATTGAATCGGTTGGAAAGGTAAATTCAATAGGAGTCCCACCATCAATGGTAAAAGATATATACTGCTGTATGGAAGTTCCGCATGCTTGCAGGTTTCCTAAAGCATTGGCTCCTGAAACCAAGGTTTGGTTCAGCGGTGCACTTTGTTGCAATGATGTAAGGTCTTCTGCAATTAAAACAGCATTGGTGGTATTATTACATAACACACTGGAGAAACTGAATGAACCTGTATTACTCAAAGCATAACTAAAATATTGATTGCCAATTTGCGAAATGATATATCCATTTGTTACCGGATTTCCGGTACAATTTGTTACCGTTCCGCTTACAGTAGCCAAACTCTGTGCTGAATTAACGGTTATTACACCCAATGAAACATTAGTGTTTCCGCTATTGAAATTCTGACTATAAATGGGCGTGCTACAAAAATAACCGGGCAAAATCTCCAATAAAAGCTGCGAATTTGCAGGAATCAGACCACCAACATAGCCTGAAGAATCTGTAAGACCAATCCTGGCATTAGCCAGATTTCCTACTTCCGATATTTTAACAATTGCCTGCGAAATAGGAATGCCGTCGCTATTTTTAATGGTGCAGTTAAACTGAACATAGTTATTGGGTACATCGCAGTTCCAGAATGAAAAATGGCTTACTTCTCCCACATAATTGCTTCCGGTTTTAATTGCCTGCCCTTCTTCTTTCCACAAGCCTTTTGCTTCATCAAATGACCAAAGCGGAATGGTAGCTGGAGCATTAGATAATATGGTGGAAGGTATCGGCATGGTTAGTGTGGCTTTCTGGCCGGTTGCAATTTGCAATAACTCACCGGAAGCACCGGTTAGTTCTACTGCAGCCATACCATAAGTAGTAAGCATTTTTAATGAACCATCTGTTGAAATACCACGCAGGTCGCCGGGCATTTCCTGGTTTAAATCCGGAGCAGATGGGTTTAACCAATGTGCTGATACATTTACGCTACCGGTATACGTTGTATTGGTTGCAGCATTTACAACCCCGTTTGCAGGTAATGCAATCACAAGCCCGTTAGTAAGTGTAACATTGCCGCCAGTTGCAGCATTAAGTGACCCGGAAATTGTTTTTGGTATCAGTTTGATCCTGAAAAAAGCAGATTTACCTGATTCTGCGATATAGGTTTTAATTCCTTTAAAGTAGCCGGGTTTATTTACGGTTACTACTGCCGCACTTTTTATAACCAGTGTATTCTTAATTTCAAAGAAACCGTATTTGTTAGTTGTGGCTGTTCCGCTTCCGGCTGAAACAGATGTGCCCATTACCGGCATATCGTTTTCGTCTGTAACAAATCCTGAAACAGATGAAGATACTTTGGTTTCAAAATCGGGAATGATGAAGTTATTATTTCCATCGCTGCTAACTTCTTTCTGGCAGGAAGCAAAAAACAGGATTGCTAAAAAAGGGAAAAATAGCCTGGTTAAATTAGTTTTAAGAGTAGGTAACATGGTTGAATTATTTTTTAGAGATTATGTTGGTCAGGTGTTAGAGGGCATGAAAATGAAAGCTGCTGCCTGAAAATGAAAATATTTTTACTGCTTTTTATTATGCAGATGTATTTGCCGGCAGGCTGCAGTTTATCCAGTCACCATCAAAATGTACTCTTTCATATTTTTTATAAAAATTAATTGCCGGTTCATTCCATTCGAGCACCTGCCAGGCCATACCACTGTATTTTTTTTCCTGGCATTCTACGATCAGCTGGTCGAATAATAATTTACCAATCCCTTTGCCCCTCATTTTTTCTGTAACCAAAATATCTTCCAGGTAAAGGCGTTGGCCTTTCCAGGTGCTGTAGCGGATATAATATAAAGCAAAACCAACTACTTCTCCCGGGGCTAAAGCCCCGGGCAATTCAGCTACATAAGCCCACCATATGGGCTTTTCGCCGAACCCACTTTCAACAAAATGTTCAAAATTTACGGTTACTTCTTCCGGCGCTTTTTCATACAACGCCAGTTCATGAATCAGCTCCATCATTCTTTTGCAATCTTCTTTTACTGCTTTCCTGATTATCACATTCATGTAAGTTGGTATTAAGCAATGAAAATAATTATTAATGAATTGTAAAACTAAAATCTGGGAGGATATTTAATTGGATTATTTTTGATGTCAAATTTGCATTATGAAGAAGGTATTTGAACAATACGCTGCATACAATGTTTGGGCCAACCAGCGTATTACTGATTGTATCAGCAAACTGTCTGACGAACAGGTAAACAGGGAATTGGTCAGCAGCTTTAAAAGCATTTACGCCACAATATCGCATTTATGGGATGCAGAAGCGATCTGGTGGCAGCGGGTAAAATTGAATGAACAACTGGAAATTCCGGGTTCTGCATTTACAGGCAATGCAGTTGAATTATGCAATAACTTACTTAAGCAATCAAAGCAATGGAAAGAGTGGACTGATCTTGCTACAGAAGCAGCCTTGGAACATGAATTTATTTACAGAAACACAAAGAAAGAACAGTTCAAACAACCGGTTCATGAAATCATGCTACACTTGTTCAATCACCAATCATATCACCGCGGGCAACTGGTTACCATGTTAAGGCAGGTCGGATTTACTGAAATACCAAACCTTGATTATATCAGCTATGTAAGAAAAAAGTAAATCCGGGTTGTATAATTATACAGATGTGGAGCTTTTAATTGTGATCTATCATGGTCAATGTGATACCATAAGAGCCATCTACATAATACCCGCCGAGCCCAGGAACCGGCGGCTGGTATTCTCCATGAAAGAAATTGCGGTAAACCAACCCGATGCCTGAAGCATATTTTTCCTGGCTGTAATTGATTTCATGATAAGAATTGGGATCTGCAGGATTTCCGATAATTTCATCCCGATGGTTTACAACCAATGCTTTGGCAAGGTCGTAACTTCCAACTTGTAACGGGAGGCCTACACTATCATAAATATAATCCCAGTCATCCATATACTTTACCTGGGAATTTAAAGAATAAGTGTCTATATAAGTATTTCCTTTCCAGGAAAAATTATCCCTTACCGGTTGCTTAAGTTTGATGAAACGCATGTTATTTTCAATAAACTCAAGAGATGTTGATGAGTTAACGGCAGTGAATGATTGATCTGGTAACCATGCTGATGCAGGGCTGTTCCTTATATACCTGAAAATACGGTAAGCAGGGCGGCCAAGATTATCTGTTACCAGGGAATCCACTTCATATTTCACCTGGTAACTGCGTGTTACCGCTGTTGTACCAAAATTTATATAAATAACTGAATCGAGGTTATAAGTGATGTACTTTCCTGTTTCCAATGGAAAATATTCATTCAGTTCAGGTGTTTGGAAATCTACACTTGATTTGCTACAGGCGCTAAATGCCATTATAAACGCGGCAATAGCAAAGAAGGTGATGATTCTTTTCATAAAATACAAGGTAAACAATTATAATAAACAGATTGAATCAGCAGCAAAAATGCTGCTTTATGATGAATGAAATTTGAATCAGGATCGTTGGATGATCCCACCACCGATTACATCATCATCTTCATAAAAAACAGCACTCTGCCCCGGTGCAATACCTTTTACATTTTCAAAGAAACGAACTTTTATGTCATTTTCGTATGTGTAGAGGTTACTGAGGGCGCCTTTGTCTTTGTACCTGATTTTTGTTACCGCTTCCATCCCGTCTGTAACGCCTTCATATTTCATCCAGTTTAACTGGTTAACTGTCATTTCTATCCGGTTCAGGTCTTCTTCATCGCCCAGTACAACTGTATTTGTTTCCGGAATTATCTCGGTTACAAATGCCGGTTTCCCAAGCGCAATATCCAATCCTTTCCGTTGCCCAACGGTATAAAATGGATAACCTTTGTGTTTCCCAAGCACTTTTCCTGATGGATCAATAAAATTACCACCGTTCACTTTTTCTTCCAGTCCTTCTACTTTACGTTTTAAAAACCCGCGGTAATCATTGTCCGGAACAAAACAAATTTCATAACTCTCATTTTTCTTTGCCAGTTCGGGATAGCCAAAATCAAAGGCCATTTGCCTGATAGCAGATTTACGGTATGTGCCCAATGGCAGTAAAGTACGGCTCAACAGATCCTGTTGAAGTCCCCACAAGGCATAGCTCTGGTCCTTTGTTTCATCCAGTCCTTTCCTGATGAAATACCTGCCGTTACTATGCTGAACCACTTGTGCATAATGACCGGTTGCAATAAAATCACATCCCAGGGCATCTGCTCTTTTAAGTAAAGCCCGCCATTTGATGTGTGTATTACACATTACACACGGGTTGGGCGTTCGGCCGGCAATATATTCTTCTACAAAATTTTCTATCACAAAATCGCCAAATTCTTCCCTGATATCCAGTATAAAATGCGGAAAACCATGTTGTACGGCTGCCAGCCGGGCATCATTGAAACTATCAATATTGCAGCAACCGGTTTCTTTTTTGCCAGTTGTTCCTACGCTGGTAGCATAATCCCAGGTTTTCATGGTGATCCCGATAACATCATACCCTTCTTTGTGCAGCATTAAGGCAGCTACGGTACTGTCAATACCGCCACTCATGGCCATTAATACTTTACCTTTTTTACTCATATCGAAATTATTCGATGCAAAGATACAAAAATGTGGTTTGAGGTTTGTTGTTTGAGGTTTGAAGTTGATTTTCTGGTGAATTGCGTTTTGAGTAATTTTAATAATCCCTTTAATTCTACTTATCAGCTTCTGTTTCTTAATAACTTTTAGTTTTTCACTTTTCACTTTTCACTTACTTTGCAGCTATGCAACAATATTTACACCTCGTTAAGCATATTATTGAAACCGGTGATGATAAAAGCGACCGTACAGGAACCGGCACCCGAAGTGTTTTTGGCTACCAGATGCGTTTCAACCTCCAGGATGGTTTCCCGTTGGTTACTACAAAGAAGACCCATTTAAAAAGTATCATACATGAATTACTTTGGTTTTTAAAGGGCGATACCAATATTGCTTATTTGAAAGAACACAACGTTAAGATATGGGATGAATGGGCTGATGAAAACGGAGATCTTGGTCCTGTTTATGGAAAACAATGGCGCAGCTGGGAAAGCGCAGATGGAGTAGAAGTTGACCAGGTAACTGAACTTATCAAACAACTTAAAACAAACCCCGACAGCCGCAGGATGATCATCAGTGCCTGGAATGTAGCTGATCTGCCAAAGATGAAGCTGATGCCTTGCCATTGTTTATTCCAGTTTTATACGTCTGCTCCGGATGTAAACGGAAAGCGAAAATTAAGTTGCCAGTTGTATCAGCGGTCTGCAGATGTTTTCCTGGGTGTTCCATTTAATATTGCCTCTTATGCCCTGCTTACATTGATGATAGCCCAGGTTTGCGATATGGAGCCTGGTGAATTCATCCATTCATTTGGTGATGTACATTTATACAGCAACCATTTTGAACAGGCAAATCTTCAGCTAACAAGAAAACCGTTTCCTTTACCAACAATGAAGATCAATGATTCTGTAAAAGATATTTTCAATTTTACTTATGAAGATTTTGAATTGCTGAATTATGAATCTCATCCGGGAATAAAAGCACCCGTTGCTGTGTA
>JAGPDJ010000124.1 GCA_018057635.1 Ferruginibacter sp.
CAAAGCCTGATACCATGTTCTATATTCATCAACATTCCTGTATTTCTCCTCAACAAACATTCAATGATGTTGATCTTGAAAAATTGCATGAACCGGTTGACAAAAAATTACAGGCAATTGAACCTTCTTATGAACATATACCACCTGGTATGTTAAGAAGAATGGGAAAAGCAGTACGAATGGGAGTTGGCGCAGCGCTCCCGCTATTGCAGGATAACACTTTACCTGATGGCATCATATTGGGTACTGCCAACGGCGGTAAAGAAGATTGTGTAAAATTCCTTAACCAGATCATTGAATACAATGAAGGAATGCTTACTCCCCTCAATTTTGTTCAGGGAACGCCCAATGCTATTGCCAGCCAGATAGGTATCCTGACAAAAAACCATGGATATAATATTACACATATGCATCTCGGACTTGCATTTGAAAATGTATTGACTGATGCAGATATGCTGATCAATGATAAGCCTTCCAATCAATACCTCATTGGAGCAGTAGATGACATTTCCAATAGCAATTATTATTTTGAAGACAAAGGTGGCTGGTATAAAAAAGAATCCATTAACAGGTTGGATTTTTATGACACAGGTACTACAGGAAGTGTTGCAGGTGAAGCTGCGGTGATGTTTATTGCAAATGGTATAAAGAAAAATGCCATCGCCAAAGTAATTGCCATTGACACTTTACATAACAGAGACGTATCAGTAATGAAGGAAAAATTAATTGGTTTTATTGCTAATAATTTACCTGCCGGAGAAAAAATTGATGTCTTATTAAGTGGAGAAAACGGAGACAACCGCCTGCAGGAATATTTTAATGCTGCAGAATATATTGCAGGCGAAAATGTTGTTGTAGCGAGGTATAAACACATGACAGGAGAATATCCAACAGCAACAGCAATGGGGCTTTGGCTTTCCTGTATAATATTAAGGCAACAGGTTATTCCTGCACACATGGTTAAAAAACAATTACCGGTTTCAGGTTATAAGAATATACTGATCTATAATACCTATAAAGGTAACCAGCACAGTTTTATTGTAGCATCTTTACCATAAGTGTAATATCGTAAGAGCATTCCTTCATAACAAATAATCAATCCCCCAATTTTGAATAAATAGCCGTGATCCACCTGCGGGGTAATATTCTTAAAACAAAAGCAACTACTTTATTTAAATTGCCGGGTATGATCACTAACCTCTTATTAAGTGTTTGCCTTACTGCAATTTCACCAACTCTCTTCGGGCTAACAGCCATTTGATTGCCAAACCAGCCAAGTTTCTTTTTGGTATCTCGTTTTATTTCGGGTTTAGTATAAACAGGCCCCGGGCAAAGAACACTTACACTTATATCCTTTTCTTTTAGCTGGTACCGAAGAGAATAACTAAAAAATAATACTGCTGATTTTGTTGCCGAATACAAATTCTTTGCCGGTATTGGGGCAAAAGCTGCCATGCTTGCCACATTCAGTATATAGGAAGGAGCATTTTTTTCAAGCAAAGGAAGCAGGGTTAGGCTCAGTGCCATGCAGGATTCTACATTAAGGTTTACCATGTATCTCAACGTATCAAGTGGGAGGGATAAATAATCATTGCTGCCTCCAATACCTGCTACATTGCATAATACTTTTAAACGGATATCCTTAAGCATACACCAGGCTGCTATGTTTGCAGCAGCATCTTCTTTACTGAGGTCTTGTTGTATGATTTCAACATGCACCAGGTAAGCTGACTCCAGTTTTTTCTTTGCTGCAACCAGGCTATCCATGTGCCGGGCAACCAAAATTAAATTGAACTTCCGCCTGGCAAGCGCTTCAGCAATAGCATATCCAATACCTTTGCTACCACCGGCAATTAAAGCATACGGATTAGAACCTGTTGCAGAATCTGTCAATAGCTGTGATTGTTCAATTAATAAAATTGATTCATTTGTGGAAGGAAGAACTGGAATATTTTCTGGATTTATAGCAACTGACTGAGCATACGTATCGGATAAAAATGCATTAAAACACAGCAATAAAAGTATTTTTTTCATGAAATGGTTTTAGCATGATTATGCATTGTTATAAATCCATTTCTGCATTAATTATTAACCCGGAAACTATGATTCTAAACCTGTAGCTTCAACCGCCTTTGTTTAACTGCAATTTTCTGATGCAGCCATTCCGGCCATTGTGAATTGTCTTCAGCTTCATAAACACGCAATTTTTGTGTATCATCGTCTTTAATAAGATCTTCTTCCCGGCAATTTAGTATCATGGCTGCTGTTTTTACACCCGAATATCCGGATCCGGCTACACCATGTGCCATGATACTGGCTCCGCACATATACAGGTTGTCAATTTCAGTTTTGGCAGCAAATGAAAAAGGGCCTGTCTGCATAAAACCTTTCTCCGTTCCATACACATTACCATTGGTTCCGTTGATATAAAATTCATTGGTTGTAGGCGTACCCATTTCCATTTGAATGATATTTTCCCTTATTCCCGGAATAGCCTTGGAGAGGTTTTTTATCAATTTTTCACAAAGTTTATTTTTTAAATCTGTATATGCTTTCGTATATCCTTCACTGTTAGGTAAAGCGGATTTAAAAAGATCATAACCGATAAATGTAACTACTTCAAGCGTATGTTCTTTTCCGTTAAAACTGGTGGGGTCTTTAATTGATGAACAACTGATGAATAAAGTGGCATAATCTTCTTTCTCCAGCAGGTTAACAGATGTAAGTTCATTGTACAGGTCATCCAGGTCACGGTCCGGCATCATCCAGATATTTCCGGAATCGAGGCCTGTTTCACGAAGATCCATATCAACAGTTATAAAGAACATCAGTGAAGTAAGTGAATAACGGGTTTTAGCCAGTTTATCCTGTAATTTTTTACTCAGGTAACCGGCTCCAACCATGTCGTATGTTTTACCGGGATCGGTATTTGAAATAACCTGTTTAGCCCTAATTATTTCACCATTTTGCAGTTCTACACCGGAAGCCTGAAATTTTTTGCTCCCGTTTTTCTGGTCAACAAGTATTCGCTTAACGCCAACGCCTGTACGAATTTCACCAGCATAATTTTTTATTGCTTTTGTTAAAGCCTTTACTATGGCTGCCCCGCCACCCATGGGATAATAACCACCTTCCAGGTAATGGTCCATCAAAGCGCAATGGAGCGGAAAACTGGCTTTTGCCGGAGGTAGGCCATGATCGCCGCATTGTATGTTCAAAACCTTTTGCAGCAAAGGGTCTTTAATATGCCATCCAATAACCCTTTTCAGGCTGAATAAACCATATTTTCCCAAATGACGGGTACGATAAGCAATAGTAAGATTGTCCCAAAAGCCATTCATTTTGGGGATCAGTTGAATTTCCGTACTTACCTTTTTAACAAGGTCGATATATTTACGGAGTCCTTTTTTTTCTTTGGGAAATTTTTCTGCCAATGCATGAAAGAGGTTCTCTGAACCGGCAGGCATGTCAATGCGATGATCGCCTATCCAGCAATGCTCATAGCCATTTGGGTTCATCCTGAAAAAAACAAGGTCATTTGCAATACCAAGTCCTTCATATAATTTGCTCGTAGACTGTCCTTCAGCCACTGAACCTATATAATGAACGCCAGGACTAAACCGGTGCCCGTCAATATAAAAACTGTGGCACCAACCACCGGGCACATAATGCTGTTCTATTACTGCAACTTTTTGCCCGGCCCTTGCAAGACAAAGTGCAGCGGTTAAACCACCTGCACCGGAACCAATGATGATACTGTCAAATTCTTTCATACTGTTGCTTCCGAAGATAATGTATTTAAAATTTTTAATACTAAGCTGTTTAATGAATTTACCCGGGATATACCTGGATATCTGCAATTAGTTCATTATAGTTTAAGGCTGTAACCAAACCAGTTTTACACCAGAACGGCCATTTTCTTTATCCTGCTTCAATAAAACAAGTAAATTATTTGCCCTATCATAATCTGAAACAGAAAATAAAGCAAGTTTGCGTTCTTCATCACTAATAGATTTTCCAAATACATATTGTAGTTCCGGTGATATTTCTTTCCCTGAAAGCCTGCAAAAAAAAGCATCAGTACCTGTCATATCTTTAAATGGTTCAATTTTATTTAACGAACCTCCTTTTGCATTAACTTGTTTATCATTTAAAAGCAAAAAACTATTGTGCCCGTCTGTAATGTATTTACTTAAACTGTATTGGGCATTGTTAAAGAGTTGTTGGCCAAGAATATTCTGCTGCGACAGATAAAAGGGAATAACTGGTATACCCGTCACATGATGTTCCAAAGGAATAAAATAGGCATCAGTAACCTCCCCTTCCGGGTTATAATTAACGATAGAAGTATTCCTGATAATTGAATGGCTGACAGCTCCATTTTTGGTTTCTGTTTCCATTTCTTCAAATATAATTGTATAAGACCTGTCTTCATTCAGTAAAATGTTTTGTGGAACAGCTTTGTAAACTGCTTTCTTGCCATTTAATTCAGTGTATTTCAACTTTACTTTTTCTCCAGGGCCTATTACCGTATTTATGTTTAGTTCCCTGGAAGCAAGGTTTATATAACCCAGGTAATTTCTCAGTTTGTTGGTATCACTTTTAACCCTTGCCGTTGTAAGTACTAATAACTGGTTGAATATTTTTTCATAACGTACAATCCCGTTCTCAGGTACCAGGTCATTAGAATAATTAAGTTCACTTATTCTTAATGATGAAGCCCCTTTTTCAAGAGTGGCTAATATCATCTCACCGGTCTTTTCACCTGATGCTTGGCGGTTATAGCCATAAAGCAATGCTGCAACTTTATCTGGCCCTATTACAGCCATGTCGATATACTTAATATATTTATACTTCTCTTTTTTGGCTGAATAAAAAGCCCTGTTTATTTCCCTGTTATCATTCCCATACAAAATGACCTCAATTCTTTTACTTGTATCGGATAAGTTGTTGTTGAAAAATGCCACTGCATAATTCCCGTCTGTGGCATCTTTGCTAACAGCTAATTCAGGCAGGTTATCAGCAGATGATTCTGTATTATCATTCTTAAGGGCTATTTTTTTTACCGATGCAATTTTTTCTTCATTCTTCAATGTTGCCGACTTCCCGTCAACTACCAGCCGGTATAATGCCGTTTCATTGTTACCAGTATCACTGAACATTAAAACCACATCTCCATTTGTTTCAAAAATGCCTTCTACTTTTCCTGATCTGAGTTTAAACTTTGCAGGTTCAAATTGAGTTTCTGTTTTACCCCTGTACACCGGTTCATAAACCTGTGCATTGATACCGCTTGCAAAATCTATGTGTAAAAAAAAGGTGCTCCCGTTCTTCATTTGCAGAATCTTTGCAATGCCATTTTTCGGTGCAGGAAATAAAGGCCCTTCCGTTATCTGTAAAAACTGGCCCTTTGCCAGGCAGGCGCTTAATACCATTAAAAAAATCAAACTTAACCTTTTCATAAACATAATTTTAAATAATATAAACCAGCAAATCAGTTTGTTTTCAATTTTAAACAAAGATCATGTACAAATGTATCTTAATCCCCTGTTTTAAAACAAATTTTACATTGATTTAATAAAATAATTCAATTCAAAAAAAACTGATAACTTTATTCCAACTACTCATTTTAACCGGAAACGGTGTAACAGAAAATATCGGTTAAATTTGCAGCATCGCATGAAAAAGAAATGGAGTTCCCTTTTTTATTTGGTTATAGTTGCCGGCCTGGGACTTGTGATATACTGGATCATAGAAAAAGGACATTTCCTGCAACCAATCAGCTTACAGGAAAGTCAGAAGCAGGCAAAGGAATCTCCCGGCAATAGCTTTACTGTTTTCACGGATTCATTTTCCCATAATTTAACCGAACCATTGACAGTATTGCTGCTTCAAATAATTGTTATCATTGCATTTGCACGTTTATTTGGTTTCCTGTTCAAAAAAATCGGGCAGCCTGCCGTGATCGGTGAAATTGTTGCAGGAATCATTTTAGGGCCATCCATTATCGGATCATATTTTCCTGGCATCAATGAATTTTTGTTCCCTGCGGCCTCACTGTCTACCCTTCAGTTCATCAGCCAGATTGGCCTGATACTTTTTATGTTCATCATAGGAATGGAACTTGACCTGAAAGCGATAGGAAAACAGGCATACGGTGCCGTTATTATCAGCCATGCCAGTATCATCATACCCTATACGCTGGGAATGGGTCTTGCCTATTTCATTTACAATGAATATGCCCCGGAGGGTATATCCTTTTTATCTTTTTCCTTATTCATGGGTATTGCCATGAGCATAACTGCATTTCCCGTACTTGCCAGGATACTGCATGAAAAAGGACTAACCCGGTCAAGGCTGGGTGCTATGGCATTAACCTGTGCCGCTGCAGATGACCTAACGGCATGGTGTATACTAGCCGCTGTGATTGCCCTGGTAAAATCCGGTTCATCTTTCAGTGCACTTTATACCATTGCATTATCTGTTGCTTTTGTATTTCTGATGCTGAAAGCTGTAAGGCCAATGCTAGAAAAGCTCGGACATATTTATACAAGCAGAAAAAAAATGCAGACACCCATCATTGCATTTATTTTTATGATACTGATCGTATCTGCTTACCTCACTTCTGTTATTGGCATTCATGCCCTTTTTGGTGCATTCATAGCCGGCGTTATCATGCCTTCCAGCATTAATTTCAGAAAGATCGTTATTGAAAAAATTGAAGATGTGAGTATCATATTGCTATTGCCGCTCTTTTTTGTAATTACCGGATTACGCACACAGATCGGTTTATTGAATGAAGCACATTTATGGATAACTTTCGGATGGATCTTACTTGTAGCGCTTGCCGGCAAATTCGGCGGAAGTGCACTTGCAGCCAGGATGGTGGGACAAAGCTGGAAAGACAGCCTTTCTATCGGTGTGCTGATGAACACACGCGGACTCATGCAACTGATCGTGCTGAATATCGGTTATGACCTGGGTATATTATCCCCGGAAATATTTGCCATGATGGTTTTAATGGCTCTTGTTACTACATTCATGACAGGTCC
>JAGPDJ010000125.1 GCA_018057635.1 Ferruginibacter sp.
GTTAATCCCTTTTACATTATTAATGATCTCATTAGAAACATAGGCAAGGTATTCATAAGGAAGATGTGCCCAGTCTGCCGTCATACCATCAACTGATGTAACAGCTCTTAAGGCGATCGTGTATTCATAAGTACGTTCATCTCCCATAACCCCTACACTTTTTACCGGCAATAAAATACTGCCTGCCTGCCAAACTTTATCATACAAACCGAATTTTTTTAAACTCTCTGTATAGATGTAGTCTGCCTCCTGCAATAACTGTACCTTTTCTTCAGTAACTTCTCCTAAAATTCTGATGGCAAGGCCCGGACCAGGGAAAGGGTGCCTGAAAAGCATTTCTTTTGGGATGCCAAGTTCCAGGCCTATTTTTCTAACTTCATCTTTAAATAAATAACGTAGCGGTTCCACCAGTTTTAACTTCATCTTGTCTGGAAGCCCGCCAACATTGTGGTGCGATTTAATGGTTACAGAAGGCCCGTGTACAGATACGGATTCAATTACATCCGGATAAATGGTTCCCTGTCCTAGAAATTCAATGCCTTCAATGGCATGTGCTTCCTGGTCAAAAATATCTATGAAACTGTTGCCGATAGCCTTTCTTTTATCTTCAGGCATTGTTTTGCCGGCCAGTTTGGTATAAAAGTGTTCACTGGCATTTACTCCCTTAACGTTAAGGCCTAACTGCTTATAAGTTTTTAAAACTTCTTCAAATTCATGTTTGCGTAATACACCATTGTCAACGAAAATACCATAGAGGTTACTGCCTATGGCCTGGTGGATTAACGTGGCAGCAACGGTGCTGTCAACCCCGCCGCTTAATCCCATGACCACTTTGCTGTTTCCCAGCATTTTTTTAAGAGAAGCAACGGTATCGGTAATATAGTGTGCCGGTGTCCAGTCTTGTTTACAACCACATCCGTTCACTAAGAAATTGCTGATGATTTTTTTCCCTTCTGTAGAATGATAAACCTCCGGGTGAAATTGCAAGCCATATATCTTTCCCGAAATGGCAGCGGTATTTTTAAATGCAGCCACAGGGATGCTGTCAGTAGTTCCAAGCAACTCAAACCCTTCCGGTAACTGTTGAATACTATCGCTATGGCTCATCCACACCTGAGAAACCTCCGGCAAGCCTTTTAAAAGATCATCTTCTTTGCTAACGGTAAAACTGGCACGTCCATATTCCCTTTTATCACTTTTGGCAACATGGCCACCATATACTTTTGCTGTTAACTGTGCTCCGTAACAAATTCCCAGCACGGGGAGTTTATCAGCCATTTCCGGGATATTTACCAGCGGGGCTTTTTCATCATTTACAGAAAAAGGGGAACCTGAAAGGATAATGCCTTTTAAAGCAGGTTCGTAAACTATTTCTTTTTGGAATGGGATGATCTCACAAAAAACATTCGCTTCCCTTACAACCCTTGCAATCAGTTGGGTATACTGCGAACCAAAGTCGAGAATAACGATCTTTTCTGTCATATTGCTGCAAAGATAATTTAATTGGAGATAATGGATGGCAGGTGCATGTAAGTTGATTCAAGATACAGGATACAAGATATGATAAGCAAGATTGGGATACAGGAAAATAATACAGGAAGTTAATGTTGGTAACAATAAATTAACAGAGGTATCATTTCCTTACAAAAGGTTTGTATTAGCGGATTAAATTATAAATCTTTGCATAATAAATTATAACCATGCAAAAATTAGGAATTTTTATTATAGCGATACTTTTATTTTCAGCCTGTCGCTATAAATCTGGTAGCGGAAATATTGTTACTGAAGTAAGAGAAACAGGTTCTTTTACAGGAATAAGAGTAAGTGGTGGTTTTGAAGTCGAGTTAAGGCATGCAGGTAATGAAGAAGTGATTGTGGAAGCTGATGATAACATTATTAAGTATATAAACACAAATGTTCGTAAGGGAGAATTGGTTATTAACCTGGATGATCTGAATGTACATGATGCGCATTTGAAGGTTCTGATATCTGCGCCTTCCATAAACTCAATTAAAGTGTCTGCGGGTTCAGATTTTATTGCAAAAGATGAATTAAAATCTGATGAAATTATCATCCTGAAAGCATCCAGTGGTTCAAAGATCAAAACTGCCGTTGATGCCCCTGGTGTGGAGGCAGATGCAAGCAGCGCCGGTGAAATAAGCATTTCTGGCAGAACAAAGGATTTTAATGCAGAAACTTCCAGCGGGGCAAGTATATTGGCAAAAGAATTACTCAGCGAAAATACGGTAGTACAGGCCAGCAGCGGTTCAACTGCTAAAGTACATGCAAGCGTTAAACTGGAAGCTACAGCCAGCAGTGGGGCAAACGTTTCTTATCGCGGGGCGGCAAGTGTGCAAAAATCAACAAGCAGCGGTGGGGCAGTAGAGAAGGAATAGTTTTTTTTATAAGTAACATAATAACGGTAAAGAGTAAACGCTTATAGTAATTGCCTGATAGTCCATAAATGGTATAAAATGTTCTCCATATTAAAGTCAAAGCAAAAGCGTCTTTTTTAAAAAATAGAAATCTCCACCAGTAATATTATACAGTCAGCATGTTATTTCCACATGAGTAATAATAAATGTCTGCTCAATAGAATTAGTTAAAAATCTTGCCATCAACATCCTGTAGACTTGGTTTTTTGTTTCTTTTTTTATAAATTTAACAAACCTCAAATCTACAGATCATGAAATCAATATTCATATTTCTTCTCTTTACACTAAATGTTGCAACAGCTCAAAATATTGGAATTGGAACCACAACACCTGCAGAAAAACTGGAAGTAAAGAGTGCGTTAAGAAGTACTTTAAAAATTAGTTCAAATAGTTACGTTGATACAACTGAATTGCTCTTGAGTAACCGTACAAGCAGTTTGTTGGGTACTGATTTTTCTATCAAGAACATCCGGGAGGAAGGGTTGCATTTTTCTTCCCTTTCAGACTTTGCGGGTAATAATTCAACCAATTCTTTCGTGATACGCCCAAATGGAAATGTAGGAGTGGGTATGATGCCTTTGTACAAATTTCAGGTGAATGGAACCAGCCGTTTTAATGGTTTAACACAAATGGACGGGTTGAATTTATTCGAATTTGGTGCGGGTGTGGCGGGAAAAGAATTGAATGCCGGTAAAATAGGATACAATGCATTTGGGCAAAATGCGCTCACATTTGTGGGTGCCGGTACAAATGCAGCCAACCGGGCCATTTATTTCTTTGCAGAAGGCGGAACAACCATGAGCGGCCCATTAAACATTGGAGGTGCACTCAGGGTTAACGGTAATCCCGGTGTTACCGGCCAGGTACTCACATCTAATGGAACAGCTTTGCCGGCCTGGCAGAGTTCATCTTTTGCAAACAATACCCGATTTGCTGTAACCCTGGATGAAAGTGCAGGATTGCTTGCCGGTAATGCGGTTTTTGCATCAACCAATTACAACCTCAATACAACTGATGTCAGTATTGTAAATGGAACTTCAACCATTACAATTAACAAAACCGGTTTATATCACTTTGATTTTGTGGTTTTTGGTGAAGTGTCATATTCTCCGGCACCAACAGGCAGTTATCCAAGGGCAAATTTGAGTCTTAATGTTTCTGGCATTGCCAACCCGATACGGCTGGTAGGATTAAGGGTGATGAATCCAACGTCTGATGCCAAACTTGGCTGGCAGTTTAACGAGTCTGTATCAATAAATTTACATATATCTGCCCCTGCAACCATCAGCCTTTCTTATAATTATGCATCAGCCTCGGCCGGTGGTGCTTTTCCATCACTTTCGGGAAATTTTTCCGGAAACCTGATCAGTGAATAACTGGTTTTTAGTTATTTACATAGAAATCAAAGATTTTATCAGTTTACATTGAATAAGTAAATCCCAATACCCGGTTTTCATTACTTGTTTATTATCAATAAGTTACGTTGAAATAATGGCTTGCTTCCTGTATCTTGTATCCTAAATCTTGCATCATGCATCCTGTATCATTCCCCTCTAAAAAAATATTTCCCTCAATTGTTTGTCAATTAAAATACTACCCTTACCTTTGCACTCCAAATTAAAAAAACGGAATTTTAAAGTTCTTTACATATGTCACAACGAATCAGAATCAAATTACAGTCTTACGATCACAATTTAGTAGACAAATCTGCTGAGAAGATCGTTAAAACTGTACGCAGCACAGGCGCCGTGGTTACAGGTCCTATTCCTTTGCCAACGCATAAGAAGATCTTTACTGTATTGCGTTCCCCTCACGTTAACAAGAAAGCACGTGAGCAGTTTCAATTGTGTACGCACAAGCGTTTGTTAGACATTTACACCAGCAGCAGCCGTACGGTTGACGCTTTAAGTAAGCTAGACTTACCAAGTGGTGTGGATGTTGAGATTAAGGCTTAATGAACCTCTCCGCCGCGGCGGAGGAGGCATGAGCTAAGTTCTTAAAAGAAAAAAATATGAACACTCAAGTCCCGATTAAGATCGGGACCGCTGGGTATAAAACAGATACAATGAAAAGTATTATTGGTAAGAAGATTGGCATGACCAGTATCTTTGATACAGCCGGCAAACAGACTGCGGTTACGATCATCGAAGCAGGACCATGCGTAGTCACTCAAAAGAAAACCGTAGAAACAGACGGTTACAATGCTCTCCAGATAGCATTCGGCGATAAGAAAGAAAAACACTCCGTAAAAGCCGAGATCAACCACTTTGCAAAAGCTAATACAGCTCCAAAAAGATTCGTAAAAGAAATACGCGATAGCGAAACAGATAAGAACGTTGGTGAATCCATCACTGTTGACATTTTTGCCGAAGGCGATAGTGTTGCCGTTGTTGGAACTTCCAAGGGTAAAGGTTTCCAGGGTGTTGTAAAACGTCATGGTTTCAGTGGTGTTGGTGAGCAATCTCACGGACAGCATGACCGCCAGCGTGCACCCGGTTCTATCGGTAACTCTTCCGATGCCAGCCGTGTATTCAAAGGAATGCGCATGGCAGGCCGCATGGGTGGCGACAGGGTTAAAATGAAAGGCCTTAAAGTGGTTAAGATCTTCGCAGAAAAAAATTACATATTAATAAGTGGTTCGGTTCCGGGCCATAATGGTTCAATCGTTTTAATACAGAAGTAATATGCAACTAGATATAATAAATTCAAAAGGAGCAAAAACCGGAAGAACCATTGAGTTACCGGATGATATATTTGGAATAGAACCAAATGACCACGTAATCTACCTTGCTGTGAAGCAATACCAGGGCGCTCAACGCCAGGGTACACACAAAGTGAAAACCCGTATGGAAGTAAAAGGTTCTTCTAAAAAGCTGCACAAGCAAAAAGGAACCGGTGGTGCCCGTAAAGGTAACCTGCGTAACCCTTTGTACAAAGGTGGTGGTTCTATCTTCGGACCAAAACCGCATGCTTATGATATCAAGCTTAACCGCAAAGTGAAAGACCTGGCTAAAATGAGCGCACTGGCTTATAAGGCTAAAGACAATGCTATTGTTGTGTTGGAAGATCTGAATATGGATTCACCTAAAACAAAAACATTTACCGGTATTCTTAGCAGCCTGAATCTTGGTCGTAAAAAAGCCCTGGTTGTTTTACCTGAGTATAACAGTAACCTGTACCTGAGTTTACGTAACGTACCCGGAGTATGTGGTACTTTGCTGAGCGATATGAATACATATGACATTCTAAATGCCAATGTGTTGATCTTAACGGAAAGTGCTGCAAAGTTATTTTCTGAAACAGCAGAAGAAGCAGTTGCTTAAGGATTTGAGAATAGAGAATTTGGAGATTTGAGGATTTGGAAATTTGAGGATGACTAATTCTCGGGATTAAAATTAAAAACAAACAAATTATTAGACATGAAATTGTCAGACGTTTTATTAAAGCCGATATTATCTGAGAAAGCTAACAAGCAATCAGAAAAAATGAACCGCTACACATTTATAGTAGACAGGAAGGCTAATAAGCTTGAAATTAAAAAGGCAGTAGAACAGTTCTACGGTGTACAGGTAGAGAACGTGAATACACTTGTTATGCCTTCTAAGCAAAAAGCAAAATACACCAAAGCTGGTTTTATCGTTGGCCGCAAGCCTGCTAAAAAGAAAGCATTGGTTACAGTAGCAGAAGGTGAAACAATTGACCTTTACGGAACTGTATAATAATATTAAATGAATGGTGGTCAGCACCGCAAAGTTTTGACAATATAAAAAGTAATTTAAAATGGCACTTAGAAAATACAAACCGGTAACAGCAGGAACACGTTGGAGAATTGGTAATGCATATGCAGAGATCACTACCAACACACCTGAAAAAACACTGGTTGAAAAACAAAAGAACACTGCCGGCAGGAATGCACAGGGAAGAAGGTCTATGCGTTATATGGGAGGTGGAAACAAAACCATGTACCGTATCATCGATTTCAAGCGTAACAAGAAAGACATTCCGGCTGTTGTAAAAACAATCGAATACGATCCAAACCGTACTGCATTTATCGCCTTGTTGGCTTATGCGGATGGTGAAAAGCGTTACATACTGGCACCACAAGGATTGCAGGTAGGCCAAACCGTTATTAGTGGAGACAATGCAGTGCCTGAACTTGGAAATGCCCTGATGTTGAAAAACATGCCGTTGGGTACCAATGTTCACAATATTGAAATGCAGCCTGGTCATGGTGGAATCCTGGTTCGTAGTGCAGGTACTTCTGCCCAGCTGAGCAATAAGGAAGAAAAATATGCTGTACTTAAAATGCCAAGCGGCGAATTGAGGAAAGTATTGATCAACTGTTATGCAACTGTTGGTGTAACAAGCAACAGCGATCACAACCTGGAAAGCATGGGTAAGGCCGGCCGTAACAGGTAGAAAGGTATTCGTCCGCGTACAAGGGCAGTAGCGATGAACCCGGTAGATCACCCGATGGGTGGTGGTGAAGGAAGGGCTTCAGGTGGTCACCCACGTAGCCGTAAAGGAAAGTAT
>JAGPDJ010000126.1 GCA_018057635.1 Ferruginibacter sp.
AATAATTTTTTTCCACCGCAGAGAACATGAGATAAAGAGATTTCGCTGAGAGTTTTTTTAAAATTATTTAACCGCAGAGAAAAAGAGTTAACAGCGTTTCGCAGAGATTTTTCTTCTTCTCTGCGTAAACTCCCTCTCTCCTTTTCTCTGCGGTTAAGAAAAGAATCAAAACATTATATTTGTTCTATATCATCTACATAAAATTAAAAAAATGAATATCGCTTTGATCGGTTATGGGAAAATGGGAAAAGCCATTGAAGAAATTGCAATTAAGAAAGGCCATCGCATTGTTTTAAAAATTGATCTGGATAACAAAAATGAACTGACAATTGCCAATTTGCAAAAAGCAGATGTAGTGATTGAATTCACCGGGCCGGAGACAGCAGCTGATAATATTTACAGATGCATGGATGCAGGTATTCCTGTTATAAGCGGAAGTACAGGCTGGTTAAGCAAACTGGCAGCTGTACAAAATTATTGCACAGAAAAAAAAGGCAGTTTCCTGTATGCAAGCAATTTCAGCATTGGCGTAAATTTGTTCTTTGAACTTAATAAAAAACTGGCTGCCTTAATGGCTAACTTTCCGGAATATAGCGTAAGTATAGAAGAAACTCATCATACCCAAAAAAAAGATGCACCCAGCGGAACAGCCATCACACTGGCAGAACAGGTGATCAATAAAGTTCCGCATAAATCTTCCTGGATAAATGATGCAGCTGCTTCAGATTCACAACTTTCTATTGTTAGTAAAAGAATAGACCCTGCACCCGGAACTCATGTTGTAAAATATAAATCTGCAATAGATGATATAGAGATCATCCATACAGCGCACAACAGGATGGGATTTGCTTCAGGAGCGCTGATGGCTGCTGAATTCATCCGGAAAAGGAAAGGAATATTTACGATGAAAGATGTATTGAACATATCCTGATTAAACATTTTTAGCTAACCTGCCTGCACATATGTACAAATATTTAAAAATTACTGTTTGCTTTTTGTTGATTACAAGCCTGGCCTTTTCCCAGTCAACCAAAATTGACAGTCTCATTAATATTACAAAAAAAGGAAGCATCACTGAAAAAATTGATGCATTGAATAAACTATGCGGGCAACTGATGTACGACAAGCCTGAAGAAGCAAAAGTTTATGCATTGGAATCAATCAGGAAAGCAGACAGTTTTCATTATAAACTTGGGCTGGGTGACGCTTATAATATGATCGGGGTTGTATATGATATAAGTGGAAAATATGACAGTTCTATTTATTACTATGAAAAAGCGTCTGTGATCTTTAATCAATTAAACAATTTAAAAGGACGTGGCAGTTCTGCTAATAATCTTGGACTGATCTACTGGAATATGGCTGATTATGATAAAGCACTAATATTTTTTTTTGAAGCACTGAAAGATTTTGAAAAAATAAAAAATGAAAGGTTTGCATCCAATGCTTTGAACAACATTGGCTTGGTTTATTATGATATACACAACTACGAACAGTCTTTAAAATACCATTTAAAAGCAAAGGCTATTTATGAAAAACTGGATGATGCTTACCTGCTGGGAGCTGTATCTACCAACTTGAGTAACGCATATCACAATCTGGATAAAATTGATTCCGCAGAATACTATTGCCTGGAGGCCATCCGCCTGCATACAAAGGCAAATGACGAATATGGGTTAAGTATAGCCTATAACGGTTATGCAAGCCTGCAGTCGGCCAAAGGAGATACAACAAGAGCCCTGGAATATTTTGAAAAAGCCCTGAAGCTGAAAGAGAACCTGAATGAACAGGTTGGAATTTCTTCTATTCTCATACAAATGGCTAAGATATACAAGTATCAAAATAAAAATGCTAACGAACTGGATTGCCTTACTAAAGCAAAAACAATTGCAGAAAATAATAATTTTAAAAAAGATCTAATTGAGATTTACCAATCCCTTTCGGAATATTACGAAAAAAATAATACTGCTCTTGCATTTGATTACTATAAAAAATATAATAATGTAAAGGACTCTGTATTTAATGAAAACAGTAACCGCCAGATCACAGAACTAAATACCCGGTACGAAACAGGCAAGAAAGAATTGCAGCTAAAAAAACAAGATCTTGTGATAGCAAAAAAAAACCTGGTAATAGCAACTGTAACCGGGCTTCTGTTACTGATAGGAATTGCAGGTTTCTTTTATTATAAGAAAAACAGGTTAATGCAGGAAAAAAAATTACAGGCAGCCGTTATGAAACAACAGGATATGGCTACGAAAGCAGTAATTGTTGCTGAAGAAAACGAACGGAAACGAATAGCTGCAGATCTTCACGATGGAATAGGCCAGATGATGAGTGCAGCAAAAATGAACCTATCCGTTTTTGAATCAGAACTTTTATTCAAAAATGATGCGCAAAGAACTTCTTTTGAAAATGTGATCGGACTTATAGATGAAAGCTGTAAGGAAATACGGAGTGTAAGTCACCAGATGATGCCAAATGCATTGTTAAAAAGCGGGCTGGCCAGTGCCATAAAAGAATTCATCAGCCGGATTGACAACCGGGTTATAAAAGTTTCACTTCACACAGAAGGATTAAATGAACGGATTGATAATAATACGGAAACCGTACTTTACCGGATCATACAGGAATGTGTTAACAATGTATTGAAACATGCAGGTGCAACCCTATTAGACATATCACTGATAAAAGATATAGATGGCATAGCTGTTACCATTGAAGACAACGGTAAGGGATTTGACAGTTCAGATAAAAATAAATTTGAAGGGATCGGGCTAAAAAACATCATATCCCGGATCAATTATTTAAAAGGAAGTATTGATTTTGACAGTGCAGCAGGAAAAGGAACGCTCGTAGCAATTCATGTACCGGCAGCATAATAATTTTCTTAAACAGGAATTTTATAAAATAAATATTACACTTACCTTGAAATATGAATAAGGATAAAATAAGGATCGCTATTGTAGATGACCACCAGATCGTTATTGATGGCATAAAATCGTTGTTGCAAGGGCATACTGATTTTGAAATTGTAATTGAGACCACTGATCCGCTGAAAATGACTGGTTTACTGGAAACACAACAAGCAGATATTTTATTAACAGACGTTATGATGCCGGGCATGAACGGCGCTGAACTCGCAAAGTCTGTCAGGTTTAAATTTCCGCAAATAAAAATACTCGCATTATCCATGAGCGGGCAGGGCGACCTGGTAAATCAAATGATCAAAGACAGCGATATTGCGGGCTATGTTCTTAAAAATATAGGCAAGCAGGAATTGATCAAAGCATTGGAAAAAATAGCCTCCGGAGGAATCTATTTCAGCGATGAAGTGCTGGCCGAAATGATAAAAGAAGATGAAAGAAAAAAAGAAACAGCAGATGCGCATCTCACTATGCGAGAAATTGAGATCATCAAACTGATAGAAAAAGAATTCAGCAATAAAATGATCGCCGAAACCCTTTTTTTAAGTGAAAGAACCGTAGAAACACACCGGAAAAATATATTCAGGAAAACAAAAACTTCCAGCCTGATCGGGCTGATTAAATATGCTTATGAACACAAATTAGTTTAATCTGGGTTTAGAAAGTTTAGGAGTTTAGAACCACCTTTTCTATGTTTCTAACTATGAACTAATAACTATAAACTTGCTTTTAAATTCTCGAGCATATCCTCCGTCATTTTACCTAAATCAAACTCTTCCTTCCACCCCCAGTCATTCCTGGCAACACTGTCATCAATACTTTGCGGCCAGCTATTGGCTATCTGCTGACGGTAATCCGGTTTATAGCTGATGGTAAATTCCGGAATATGTTTTTTTATTTCTGATGCAATTTCTTTTGGAGAGAAACTCATACCTGAAATATTGTAAGAAGTACGGATATTTATTTTTGAAGCTGGTGCTTCCATCAGTTCAATCGTTGCCCTGATGGCATCAGGCATATACATCATGGGCAGGTAAGTATCTTCTTCCAGGAAACATTCATACTTTTTTTCTTCCAGGGCTTCATGGAATATTTCTACAGCATAATCTGTTGTACCGCCACCTGGTGCGCTTTTATAACTGATCAAACCGGGATACCGGATACTTCTTACATCTAACCCATACCGGTGGTTGTAATAATTGCACCAGAATTCACCCGCAAATTTGCTGATACCATATACAGTAACCGGTTCAATAACTGTTTGTTGCGGGCAATCGATCCTTGGTGATGTTGGCCCAAAAACTGCAATAGACGATGGCCAGTAAACTTTGTGTAATTTTTCTTCCCGGGCAATATCCAGCACATTCAGCAAGCTTTGCATATTCAGACTCCAAGCCAGGTTCGGGTTCTTCTCTCCTGTTGCCGAAAGGATAGCTGCCAGTAAATAAATCTGGGTTATCCCCTGCCTTATCACCTGAACATGCAGCATTTCCTTGTTCATCACATCCAGGCTTACATAAGGCCCGGTGCCATGCAACAAGGCATTTTCTTCCCGCAGGTCGGAAGCGATCACATTGGCATTGCCGTATATCTTTCTTAATGCGAGGGTAAGTTCAACACCAATCTGTCCGCTGGCGCCGATAACGAGTATCCTTTCTTTTATCATAGCAAATAATTCAATTGCAAATGTAAGGGCAAAATGATATGTTGCAAACAGAAGACCATATGTTTGTATAACCTGTTGAAGTTGCCCTAAAATAACTTATTTTCATTCCATTAATGTTCAAACAACCTGTATGAAATATTTACTTAGCCTGTTTATTATTTTATTTTCACTTATTAGCCGGGGCCAAAATATTTACTTCCTGCCAGATAATTTTTCGGCTGAATACAAATACGCTGAATCGATCAATAAACTGGCTAAAGAACTGATTCCCCGATATTCCCAACATGATAAAGCCGAATATTATAACGGGTTATTCCGTTTTTATTTTGCATCTGAAAATTATCCATCAGTTATAGAATCGCTGGACAGCTTTGATATTCATTCAAAAACGGAGAAGCGCTATTACAAAGTATCCGGGTTTCATTACCGCATACACAGCATGGCCATGGTTTCACTGCAAAATGACCCTTCAAAAGAATATGACAAAGAGTTTGAAATTCATTTCAAAACGGTTTACGCTGCATTACCAGAAGCTGGGAAAGAACAGGTGAAATCAATATATGAAAATGCAGATGCAGATAAAGAGAAAGCTGAATTCATTGACCTGGCAAATAAATATCAAACTGCAGGAAATGACAGCATTTCAGTTGAAAACGCTGTTGAACTTGTTAAGCAATGGAATTACTGGCAGGTTTACAGCAAAACAGTCAGGCTAGCAAAAAAACAAATCGGGGCATTTGACATTATTGAAGCAAAAAATAAAAAAAACAGGCTCATGGGCTTTGAAGAAGGGGCTATACCATTACCAAATCAAAAAACTTATATACAAAATGTTACACTAATTGATGTTGAAAATCAAAAACTGGTACAAAATGCTACAGTTGGCATTACAGGTTCAATGATAACTTCCATCAGCACAAAAACAAAGACTACCATCCCTTCAGATGCAACAGTGATAGACGGAACAGGAAAATTCCTGATACCCGGACTAACGGATGCGCATATACATTTTTTCCAAAGCGGAGGATTATATACCAGGCCAGATGCCATCGATCTCCGCAAACATATGCCCTATGAAAAAGAAATTGAATGGACACACCGCAACATGAATGATGCATTAAAACGTTACATCCGCAATGGCATAACCAGCGTGATTGATGTAGGTGCCACCAGGAATTTTTTACAGTTAAGAGATAAATTCAAAGGAAAAAGTTACGCCCCGGCTATTTATATGACCGGGCCTTTATTAACTTCTTACGAACCGGCTGCATTTAAAAATCTTGGAAATGATGAACCCTTTAATTTAGTAACCAATGAAGAAGAAGGCAGAAAAATGGTTCAGGATCAATTGCCTTACAAACCTGATTTTATTAAAATCTGGTATATAGCGCTCGGAAATAATAAAGAAGAAGCCGCCAGGAAATTTTTACCAACTGCCAGGGCAATTATAGATGAAGCTCATAAAAACAACCTCAAAGTTGCTGTTCATGCAACAGAAAGAATAACCGCACAACTTGCCATTGAAGCAGGCTGTGATTTTTTAGTGCACAGTGTGGAAGATGAAATCATTTCAGATGAATTATTGAAACTGATGAAATCAAAAAATATTATTCTTTGCCCAACACTGGTTGTACACGACGGCTATAACAAAACCTTTGGGCAGGAACTTGATTTTACAGCAAGCGAGTTACGCCAGGCTAACCCGAAACAATTAGGCACACTTTACGATCTCAAACACCTGCCGGATAATTTATTGATCAACTCCTATAAAAACGCCATAAAAAACAATAAGGCCAGCAATGCAAAAGAGGATTCTATATGCCTGGTTAACCTTAAAAAGATGATAGATGCCGGCATCCGCATTGCAGCAGGAACCGATGCAGGCAATATTGGCACCATGCATGCTGCTTCTTATATTGCTGAATTAAATGCAATGAAAAAAGCCGGTATCAGTAACTGGCAGGTTTTACAAACAGCAACGATCAACCCATCTTTTATTCTGGGAAAAGAAAAAGAAACCGGCAGTATATCCGTTGGAAAGAAAGCAGATATGGTTTTATTAAATGCCAACCCGGTTGACAAACTGGAAAACCTGGAAAAGGTAAATTTAGTATTCAATAAAGGCCATATTATCAGTCCGGATACATTGATTAAAGAAACACCTTTAGCATTGGTACAAAGGCAACTGAATGCATATAATGACCGCGACCTGGAGGCATTCCTGGAACCTTATGCAGATGACGTGGAATTATATGAATTTCCATCTAAACTGGTTACAAAAGGTAAAGAACAGATGAGAAAAGATTATGCATTTTTTAAAACAGTAACCAACCTTCATTGCG
>JAGPDJ010000127.1 GCA_018057635.1 Ferruginibacter sp.
ACAATATGATTGTTTCTTCTTCCTGGCCCTGGAAGCTGTCGATGGTACTGATTCGCATTTGTTTGGGCAAAACTTCCTTTGCTGCTGCAACCTGTCCGGCATAAGGAGAAATAAAAGCTGTTTTCTGTAGATCAAATGATGCTTCATCCAGTAGTTTTTCCACGATCTTTAATTCACCTTCATTCTGCAAACTTATTCCATCATTGCCACTGGTTTCATTTAACCCGGAACCGGCAGTATCAATGAAAGTGATATGAATGCCCACATTTGCGAGCTTACTATCTGTCAGCAACTGGCTATTGTAAAAATAATTACCCGAAAAGCCTGCAATAGCCTGGCGCATGCGGTATTGCGTATTGAGTAAATGAACATTACTGATTGTTTCAATACTGATCTCCAGGATAGACCGGTTTAAACCAAGTTTGACCGCTTCCTGGCTTAAAACGGTTGGGGGTAGCTGCAAATAATCCCCGGCCAAAACATACTTATCTGCCAACGGAAAAATGCACCATGCCAGTGGTTCTATACATTGGCCCGCTTCATCAATAACAATTGTATGAAAATACATCTTATCAATCCTTGCATCATATAAACCCACAGGTGTTCCAAGTATTACATCTGCCTCCTCGTATAATTTCCCTTCATTGTAGGCCTGGAGTTTTTTAATTTCGGTACGTATATTCTTTACTTCTTTGAACAATAGACTGCGCTGTTCCCTTTCTGCCTTACCAAAACTTCGTTTATATTTCAGGGCCATTTTCCTGAATTCTTCTGCCCTTATTTTTAGTTGTTTGATCTCTTTTTGCTGTTTACTGTTTGCTAACCTTCCTTCAGGAGTATGTAAAAAGATGGTTTCATTTACTTTACTCGTATTGCCAACCCTCAACACTTTTACAGATTGCTGAATAAGTCCTGCTGCAACATGATCAACAGCTGTATTGCTGGGAGCAGATACCAATACCTTTTCCCCCTTTTTTATCAACTGAAAAATTCCTTCTACCAGTGTGGTGGTCTTACCTGTACCAGGTGGCCCATGAATGATCACCATATTTTCGTTTTGCATGATTGCTTTAACAGCCTGTTGCTGGCTCTCATTCAGGCTGCTATTCCTAAATGACAGGTTTGAGATGAAGGAATGTCCATTTTCCAAAACCAGTTTATGTGCTCCGTGCAATTGTTCAAATAAAGGAAATAGTAATTTATTATTCTCCAGTTCATTCAATGCTGCTTTCATGATGCTGGTGGTCCGTTGATCAGGCGCCAGCTTTATTCCTACTCCATCATCTTCTATCCAGTCGGGAAAATCAGGAGCAAATAACCTGAATTCACCAGATCTGCCTTCAAGGTTAATGAGCACTCCTTTCACAGGCGATTCACCGGCATAAAAACATTCTATTGCTGCACCATCTTTAAACAGATTCACTTCCGGAGGAAAATTAAGCCTGAAACTGATTTCCGGGTAATCTGCGTAGCCAAAATTTTTCCTGGTAACGATCAATGGATGCAAGGCAAGCCCTTCTGCCTTTAATGACCTCAAAGTGTGTTGCTGATCCAGACTATAGCGCTGAACCTGTTCCTGTTCTTCCAGATCAATACATCTCAATAACCTTATCATGTGTTCATTTGTTACTGGCATGCTGTGAAAGTAGGAAGATTTATTTTCCTACCTATGAGATTTTAAAAATAATGCAGCATGAGTAAATACGATTTTGAAATACAACCGTTCCAGAAAAGAGGTCGCTATAAAATACAGTTTCAATGACGGCGGAAAGAACAGCAGTTCATAATATACTTTTATATGAATAACGCTGACTTATTCAATTTATCGGGATTTTTATAATAGTAAACAGCATAAAATTTCATTTCATGCTGATCTATTGGAAACATACTGCATCATAATAATCAGATATCAACCTGTTATGAATCCTTAATACCAGCATTTTATTTGCAAATATCCATCAGTCATTTTCTCATTTCACATCACTTAGTGATATTGAACTTCTTTACGCCTGCAATCGTGCGTATGTAATATGTGCCCGATGGCAACTGCCCGACTTTCACCTGTTGTCTACCCATTGTTAAAGTAAATTTTGAAACAACCCTTCCCAGATTATCAATAATAGCTGCAGGTGAATTTTCCAGTTTTCCTTCAGATACATCTATATTCAATATTCCATTATGTATGGGATTTTCCAGAATAACCAGGCTTTCTGATGAACCAGTAAACATCACTTTCTTAATTGCTGAATAAGTATAACTTCCATCTTTATCCAGCATTTTTAGCCTGAAATACTCTACTTGTGCAATCATCGGAACTGCTGTATTATACGTTTGGTTCCCTTGTCCTTTTGCCATTACATTTTTAACAAAACCGAAATTTCTGCCATCAGTACTCCTTTCTACATGAAATGATTTTGTATTGATCTCTTCACTTGTTTTCCAGGATAACAAGGCCTCTTTGGCCTCATTATCAGGAACTGCATAAAATGACAACAGGTTTAATGGCACCACTGCAATCGGTAGTTTTGCAGACCAAACCCCACGGCCATATGTATATATGAATAGTTTGCGGTCACTTTCCCTGAATTTCAAATGGGAAATTCTCACATTGGGAAAATTCTTTTCTTTAGACCATGTTTGTCCGCCATTTACTGTTATATAAATACCTCCTTCATATGCTCCCACCAAAAAAATCTGGTTATTGCCCGGATAAGCAGTTATACATAAGGGTGTTACATTCAGCGGAAAATTTGCCCCAAAATTTGTCCATTGTACATTTCCGCTAAACATGTTTGCTGCATAAAGTATCTGCGAAGGAAGCCCTTTCTTTAATAAGAACAAAGCTGAATCATTATTGAGATCCGCAAATATTTTCTCCGGTTCAACCGGAACGGGAAAACCAAATTCTGACAACGGTGCTGCACTTGCAGCATTTGGCAAAACAAATATTGAATCCATATTTGTCCAGTATACAATCGGGTCAGGTTTATTAGAATTGGCCATACTAATCCTGTAAGTCGTATTTCCATAATATTTTGAAATTGGCGCCCAGTTGGAACCTTTATCGGTGCTTCTCCATAAGCGTTTCAAGGTTGACACAAACAACTGGTTATGGTCTGCTTCATTCATAATATATGGATTATAAAATGCAGCACCTTCATCAATCTCACCATTACCATTTACATCCAGCTGATTTAATATCCTGGTGTAGTTTAATACATTGCCTGTGGCAGTTGTAATCCTGTACATTGCAGCACCCTGGTAACAGAAATAAGCCAGGTTGCTATCCGATCTGCTGCAATAGGAGTACATGCCATCACCCTGGCCAATTGTAACTGATGTATTATTATTCCTGTTTACATGTGTGTGTATATCCATCAACCCGGTAATGGTCATATTACCGTTGATGGAATGATCACCATGAACAATATCCTGTACAACCAATGTGTTATTGTATTTTTTTGCAGTACCTAACAGAAAGGTTGACATATTAGACAGTTTGAGGGATTGCACCCCGTTATCACTGGCAAAGAAAACCATGTTCGGCTGATGCTTATCGAAGATAAACTGAAAAAAATCCCATCCCGGCGCGCCGGTCTTCCAAACTAATCCGCCATCAGATGAACCTCTCACGTTTACACCTCCCACAAATAAGATATCAGGGTTATGGGGATTTACTGCAATGATATTCTTGCCTCCATTTGATGAAATATTCAATGTATCCAGGAAATTCCAGGTTGTACCTCCATCGGTTGTTTTATATACTGCAATTTTATTATTTGCAAAATTTCCTGCAGCATACCTGATGTCTGTTTGAGATTCGCATACTGCTACATGGAGGTTGTAAACTCCAGCTGCTATGCCGTTATTGGACAATAAGAAAGATCCAGGGTCGCCGGTTTGTGAAGTCCAAACTTTATTATCGGATGTGATAACCACTTCCCCTCCAGGTAACAGAATGAAGTCCCTGGGAATCACTCCATGAATAAAAAACACTTTTTGAAAAGTGGCGAAATTATCGGTTGTTCTGTATAATGCGCCAAAAGTACTATTCGCACCTAATCTCTGTAAAAAATAAACCGTGTTAGGGTCAGCGGGCGAGCAGATCAGTTTGTCAATGGTTCCTATAGCAGGCGTAGTAGCCGGAGTAACCTGGGAAAATGTAATCCCTCCATCAACGGACCTTAAGAGGTCGTTCATCAACACATTGTTTTCATACCTGTTTACGCCTGTAGAATAATAATACTCATTGTGCCTGTAATTATTTTGACTGATGGCAGACACGCGAAGTGTTGGAGCGAAATCATTGACAGGGTTCCAGGTTGTGCCCCTGTTATGGGAAACCCATAAACCGCCCCAGTCGCCTCCAGCAATAAGGTGGTTAGAATCTGCGGCATCAATTACCAGGCTGGTTATTCTACCGGTATTGTTGTAAATACCTATGTTCTGAATTTCGTTCAAATATGCTGAAGAATCTATGAGTATATTATGAACGATATTGCCATACGCCATTTCTGTTTCAATATTTCTTTCATTAGAAATGACAGTTTGGGATATTTTACTAAATGGCCTGTTTTGATATATTGCAAAAGCTGCAACAATAAGCAGTAATATAAAAAGATAATTTTTCCAATTTTTCATGACCGGAATTTTAATACTTATTAAATATACTAATTTATTGTGATATATATTTATATTAAATTTTTGGAGACTTGCTTATTTGAAAGGTTGAATACAGGGTAAATGATCAACCTGCATATTGATATAATAAGACTGGTTTTTTACTCAAAAATCAATTCTCCTTGTAAACTCCCAATAACTTTTAAACCTTCCAGTTTATCTAACGGGCTGCATTTATTCCGGTTATTTATCTGTGCAACATGCAGGTAAATCATGGTTGTGCTCACATGTGCATGTCCTAACAATTCCTTAATAGTCAAAATATTCACGCCATCTTCCAGCAAATGAGTTGCATAAGTATGGCGTAAACTGTGAACGCTGATAGTTTTAGAAATTCCCGCTAACATGGCAGCTCTTTTTATTGCCCATTGAACACTTCGATTTCCGTATTGATTTTCAAAAACAGAAAAAAAACGGGCGTTTTGCTTTCCCCACCTGGCACCAGGGAATAACCAATTTTTCGGTTTTTCATTTTTAATATATTTCTTAAGTATTACTGGCAATGTATTGCCTAATGGCATATAACGATCTTTTTTACCTTTACCCTGGCGAACATGCAACACTGTTCTGTCGAAATCTATATCTGTAACTTTTATATTGCGAACTTCTCCACAACGCAAACCACAACCATATAGAATTGCGATCATTACGCGGTGCCGAAACAGGCAGGGAATATTCATCATTGCTGTGATTTCATCTTTACTTAATACTACCGGCAGTTTTCTTCTTCTTTTAATAACAGGTAGCTTTAAACGAAGTTCATCCAGCCCTTCCATACGAAAAACAAATCGCAGCGCACAAATAGTAAATTTCATGGTATTGTCTGAACCAAACTCCGACTTCTGCTTAACAATGAACAGATAATCCTCAATGTCATCCAGTTTTAATAATGTTGGAATACACTTGAAATGAAGGGCAATGCTGGCTAATGAACGTCCATAATTTTTACAGGTACTTTCTGCCCGGTCGTTAATTGACATCCGGCGTAAAAATTTTTGATAAAATGCTTCGAATCCGGGAACTTGATCACATGCTGATTGAACTATTGTCATATTTTTTTGCAGCAAAATAATGAAACAATAGTTTCCCTGTTTTCATTTTAATGATGATTGTGAAATAAAATAATTTTAATGAAAATTAAGTTCAGAAATTAAATTGGGGTTTTAATCCAGACGCAGACATGCAGACTTAATAAGACACAATTGATCCCGTAATGATTGTATTTTGATTCATGATTTTTTTGGCGGGAACAATTGCGCCAGATTTGTGTAACCGATTGTTCTTGATTATTCATTTGCTGCTCTGAAAAATAACAGCATTATCAACAGTAACCTGTTTTAGAATTAATGCAATTTTATTTCAGAAATAAAATGAAATCATATTCCATTCGCAGGCTGAATGCACTAATAAGGCACAAGTGATTCTTTGATGATTTTATTTTAACAGGTCGTTAGACGGAAACAGTTTCTCCGATTGTGATTAATGAATTAAGCTATTAAGGATTATATACTACAAAATGAAAATCACAATCATCAAATTCATCGAAAATGCTGCTCCATAGCCTTATACGAAACTTGCCTGGAGAATCATAATTCATTTCAATACTGCTAATGGATCCAGGTGTTACCATTATTACAGAGGAACTGGTCACCCCAGTTACATAAACATCATATGCACCAGGGCCTGTACGAGTAGCTGAAGTAAAATTCGGAGTACCCCCGGCTTTATTACCAAGATAAGTTACCCGGCCATAAGCTAATGGGAGCAGGTTGTATGCAGAGCCGGTAGTAGTTGCTGTTATTCTTCCAGCATCAATAACGGCAGAACCATTTACAACTATATTCCCGTTTACATGCAACCTTTCTGTTGGGGATGAAGTACCTATTCCTGTTTTGTTAGCCGTATTATTAATAAATAATTCACCACCCAACTGCACCTGGGCATTGGCGTTTACTGCTGTAAGTGACACATTGCCGGTGCTGGTGGTTTGCAATACGCCTGTTGATACACCATTCAAATTCATCTGCATAGAAGTGCCGGCACTAGCTGTCTTTTGAAAACTTACCATATCTGTTCCATCCATCCTTAAAATGACATTTCCATTAGCATTGCCGCTATTTGTACCAAACCTCAGGTTATCACCCGATAATTGGGTAAATCCTTTATTAACGCCAGCACTTTGTAATTGAAAAAT
>JAGPDJ010000128.1 GCA_018057635.1 Ferruginibacter sp.
AAGCGAATCGGGAGCTTTTTTTTCCGCAGCCCTTGATTTTTGCTTCTTGGAACAAGGTCCCGCGTTTAGCGGGATCAAGGAAAAGAAGAGATTGAAAATCAATAATTTAGAAGTTTGTTTATCCGTTAAAAATTGAAAAGCACTTATTTTGGGAAATTTTACTATAATGCAATGCTTTTCTGGATTTATTAATAGCACAAGCACGTTTATATAGTAATCTTAGTGATTAATTCAATAGCACAACACGTTAATATATTATATTTGCGGCAATTAAAATTTTGAACACAACCCCTTACAAGATGCAACGATCACAACGCAGGTCTATATTAAAATACCCGGTTTTTATTTTTATCGTTTTCTGTTCGTTCAAAGCATATTGCCAGCCTCCTGTTATCAACCAAAATCCAACTGAAATATTACCCAACCAGGTTGATCCAAAACAACTTTCTCAAACCCAGCTTTCGTCACTTTTAAGTGATAAGAACAGGGAAAATACCGGGAAAGATAAAAATGCAGATTTTGGTAAGAATACAAAACTCGACAGGGATAGCTTAATCAAGGATAACATAAAAGCGGAATCGTACAAACCAGACCAAACCTACGGTGCAGACGTTTTCAGGGGTGCGGCCAGTTTTGACCTGGCTGAACTTTCCACTCCACCATTGGATTACCCGATCGGTGTGGGTGATCATATTGTTGTTTCATTATGGGGCGCAGCCGAATTCCAGGAAAGCTATGTGGTTGCCAGGGATGGAGCCATATTCCCGCAGGGCCTTGGAAAGATACAGGTGCAGGGCCTAACATTTGATAATGTACGTTCTATCATCAATTCAAGGTTTAGGAGCGTTGTACCGGCAGGAACCAATATTGCCGTATCACTCGGGCAGCCTAGATCTATAAATGTAAATGTTGTTGGTGAAGTAGTTTCCGCAGGACCAATTACCATTTCAGTATTTTCAAATGCTTTTAATGCTATAGCACAAGCCGGTGGTGTAACCCAGTTTGGTAACCTGAGAAATATCCAGGTTAAAAGGGCCGGAAGGGTTATAGACGAAATTGATGTATACAAATACCTGAATACCGGTGATTTTGGAAAACACATTTACCTGCAGAACAACGATTTTATTATTGTTGGTTTCCAGGAAAAGAAAGTGCTGGCAACCGGTCAGTTTAAAAGGCCGATGTATTACCAGTTAAGAAAAGACGAAGGTGTAAAGGCCTTATTAACTTATACAGGTGGTTTAAATGCGGAAGCGCTTGCATCAGGCATGAAAGTGTTGAGAACTGAAAATGAAAAACAGGTACAAAGAGATGTAAACGCAAATGCAATACTTAAACTGTCGGGCCAGGATTTTATGCTCAACGATGGTGATATCGTTAAAGTTGACCTGATTAAACCGGGTATTGCCAATAAGATAGAATTAAGGGGAGAAGTGACTTACCAGGGCGTGTATGAATTGCGTACCGGCGACAGGCTGTTTGATATCATTAACCGGGCAGGTGGTGTTACCCGTAACACCTATTTGCCAAGGGCTTATATTTTCAGGGGTGCAGGTGATTCTACCAATCTTAAATCTGACAGGCTGGAAGTTGATTTGAGTGACATCAATTCAAATAACGTAAGCAGTTTCAACAATGTAACGTTATTACCCAATGATGTGATACAGCTTTTTTCGCAATCTGAATTTGGCGAACAACAATATGTTGAGATATTTGGCGAAGTACGTAAATCTGGCCGGGTAAGGAAATATGGTGGCATGAGCTTACAGGATCTGCTTTATTTATCCGGAGGCATTAAACCTTCTGCAGAATATGGCAGGCTGGAAATATCCAGTATTGTTGATATGGATTCTGCCCAACAGGGATTAAAGCCAACGCGTACGATCGTGCGGTCATATTCTATCCTTCCCAATCTTCAACTGGATTCTGCTGCCTCAAAAGTTCAGCTGAAACCTTACGACCAGATCTTTGTAAGGAGGAACCCCACATTTGAACTTCAGCAAAATATAGAGATCAAAGGATTGGTAAAATATCCCGGGCTTTATCCAAGGCTTAATAAATTTGAAACCCTTTCTTCATACATTGAAAGAGCCGGCGGGCTTGATGACAATGCCAATATAGGCGGTGCAATATTATACAGGAATAAAACAGAACTGATGCGGGAAAAAGTGCTGGAAAAACCCAAACTTGATTCTAATGGCATCATCATAAAAGACAGTTTATCTGAAACGCTCAAATCAATTGATGAACCGGTAAGCATTGACCTGTATAAAGCCCTTACTTTTAAAAATTCCAAACATGATATCGTGCTGCAGGAAAACGATATCGTTTTTATTCCCGAAATAAACCCTTTCATAACGGTAAAGGGTACCGTACAATCTCCGCTTAAAATAACTTTCGATAAAGAACATACCAAATTGCCTTATTATATAGATAAAGCAGGAGGATATGGCCTGAGGCCCTGGAGAAGAAGGATATATGTAACGTATGCAAACGGAAAGAGCAGGCGTACCAAGAGTTTCTTCTTCATACATTTTTATCCGAAGGTAGAAGAGGGTTCCATGATCACGGTGCCTTTCAGGCCGGAAGGTGCTGAAATTTCTGACCTGGTTAAATCTGTAATTGTGGCTTCTATACCGGTTATTCTTACCGGGATCATTTTTAAGTATATCAAGTAAAATTATTTTTGTGACTACACACGAACTGATAAGAAGTATTTTTTTAAAGATTGGCCGCTTTAAGTTTTTAATACTGGCCGGCGGGTTGATTTTTGCTGTTTTGTTTTTTTTATACAGCAAAAATGTAAAACCTGTTTACAGTTCAAGGTCATCTGTATTTCCTTTAACAGCTTCCAACGACAATTCCGCTTCCACCAGTGCGCTTAGTTCTTTACTGGGTATCAGCGATGCGCCCAAAAGCTTCAGCAATGAAGCATCTATTAATATTGTAGAACTGGCACTTAGCCGGAATACCCGCGAAGCCGTGGCTAAAGAACGTTTACCGGAACATGGAAATAAAACAATTGCAGAGTTGTTGATTGACAACTACAATAACACTAAATCATTTTTCAGTACTGCCATAAAAAAACCGGCAGATCCGGTTGCGTTGGTTGCACTGGGTGGTGATCTGCTGAAATCGGGCATCGCCGCCAAAATAAACAAGAACGGGATCCTTGAAATTCTCTATAGCAATACCGATAAAGAACTAATCAGCCCGATCAGCTATGTATTTATAGATAAATTATCGGAATTCTATAAAGACCTTAAAATAAAGAAGGCGAAACTGGATTATGATTTTACCATTAAAAAGATAGACTCACTGGATTTGGTACTGAATTCATTTGACAGGAAAGCCGTTCAGTTATCCAACACCACCATGTTTGTTCCTGCTGAGCGTATTGAATACAGCATACCCAAAGAAAATCTTTCTAACCAAAAAGAATGGGTTACGCGTCAACGTGATGCTTCTGCCAATAACAGGGAAGAAGCACTCTGGCGGCTGCAGAAAATAACACCGATCATTGCCACACTGGATAAACCGGATCCGCCGTTTAATGTAAAAAAGCCTTCTACACTCATTTACAGCATCATCGGTTTTTTTCTTGGTTGTATACTTACGCTGATCTTTTTATTATCGGGGTTATTATACCGTTACACAAAAGCAGAGATATACAAAGCCGTTTTTGGAAATGAAACAGAGCCGGCTAAAGCCGGTTGATAGTTATGATTTCCTGAAACCCCATTTGATCATTTCTTTCCAGCTTGGTTTTTTACCATACATCAGAATGCCTGTGCGATAAATTTTACCGGTGATCCAGGTAAACAGGAAGAAACAACCTATCAGCAAGGCCATAGATAATGCCATTTGCCAAACCGGTATTTCATAAGTGATCCTTCCCATCATAACAATTGGAGAAGTTAATGGAAACAGGCTGCCAAAAATGGCCAGGTTGCTGTTTGGTTCATTGATCGCTTTCATCATGATCACAAAGCCAAGAATGATCGGCATCAGTACAGGGAATACAAGCTGTTGTGCTTCGCTCTGGTCTTCGCTCACCACACTTCCTATTGCCGCAAACATAGATGCATAAGTAAGATAGCCCCCGATGAAATAGAAAACGAATGACAATACAATTTTTGTGATTGGCAATGAGGAAAGGCCCTGGGCAATATCTGCAACCATGGATGCTGATTCGGGGTTGCTGGCTGCGGTATTAACCTGTGTAAGCATATCGGGGAAGATCAGCGGCAATGCAAACTGCATCATAATCATCAATATGATCCAGATAGCAAATTGCGTGAGGCCCACAGCGCCAATTCCAATGATCTTTCCCATCATCAGTTGAAATGGTTTAACCGAGCTTACGATCACTTCTGCTATCCTGTTGGTCTTTTCTTCCGTTACGCCACGCATCACCTGTGTGCCATAAATGATCATCATCATATAGATCAGGATGCCACAGGCAAATGATACGCCATAAGCAACACCTGCCATGCTTTGCTTTCCGCCCTCTTTGGTGTCTATTGTATTGCGCACACTTACATCGGCGGCAATTGCCTCATACTTTTTTGGATCAATACCTTGTGAAATAAGCCGTTTGTCTTCAATGGCTTTGTTGATGATACGTTCAATTGTATTAGTGGTAGACAAGCTGACGGAAGACTGGCTGTGCAAAACAAATTTTTCCGGCTTCTCTATATTAAAAGGCGGGATATATAAAAATGCATTGTATCCGGCATCCTTGTATTTTTTTACAAAATCCTTTTCAGCAGTGTTTTGTACAAAAGAAAATTCAATCGACTTATCCTTGCTTTCAATTTTACCGTTAAACAGGTTGGCTTCATCTATTACTGCAAATGATTGTTTGTCGCTGCCGCCTGTAATTGTAATAGCAATGATGGCAGCGTAAAAGCCAATGATCACCAATGGAACCAGGATGGTGGTTACCAGGAAAGATTTCTTCTTTACCCGGGTGAAATATTCGCGGCCTATGATTAATCCTATTTTGCTCATGAGTTGGAATTAAAATTAATTTACATTTTGAAATGCCCTGGCATTGGAAGTGCCTTCCACCAGTTTGATGAAAATATCATTCAGTGAAGGCAATACTTCATGAAATGAATGAATGGCCACACCCTGGCTGATAAAGAACTGCAACACATCATTGGATGTAGTGCCTTCATTCAGTTTCAGTAACATCTTATCGGGGTCGTGTTTTACGATTTCAAAAATATGTGTCATCAGTTGTTCGGGTAAAACAGCAGCGCCCAGCTGGTATATATTGTCTTTGAATTGCTGCTTTACGTTTTGAACGGTTCCATCCAGGATCTTTTTACCCTTGTTCACCAGTACAATGTGATTGCAGATTTCTTCCACCTGTTCCATACGGTGTGTACTGAAAATGATGGTGCTGCCGTTTTTGGCCAGGTTAAAGATCTCGTCTTTTATCAGGTTGGCATTTACCGGGTCAAGCCCGCTGAAAGGTTCATCCAGTATGATCAGTTTGGGTTTGTGTAATACCGTTGTAACGAACTGCAGTTTCTGGCTCATACCCTTACTCAGGTCTTCCACATTTTTATTCCACCAGCTTTCCATTTCAAATTTTGCGAACCATTTTTTAATGCTGTCCATGGCCTCCGCCTTGCTCAATCCTTTCAGCCGGGCAAGGTACAGGGCCTGTTCACCAATTTTCATTTTTTTATACAATCCTCTTTCTTCCGGCATATATCCAATGTTCCTGGCATCATCCAGCGCATTGAATTTTTTTCCGTCGAAGAGGATTTGTCCGCTGTCGGGGTAAAATATCCCGGTTATCATTCTTAATAAAGTGGTTTTGCCGGCACCATTCGGTCCTAATAATCCAAATATATTCCCCTGGGAAATATTCATGCTGATATCGTCCACAGCTTTTTGTGTAGCAAAATACTTTTTAATGTTTTGAAGCTCTAATACATTCATACAGGTAGTTATGTGAGTGTAAAATTAGGGATTTAAAGACACGAATTTTTTATACGAATTATACGAATTGAATGGATAGCACGAATTTTTGGCACTAATTACACGAATTGAATGAATAACACGAATTTATCGGTATCATCCTCCCTCTCCTTTGGAGAGGGTTGGGGTGAGGTCTGCATTACATTAACTGGCGAAGGTCTCCTGACCTGTGCCTGACTGTTACTTCAGCAATTTTCAAAAATATATTTCGCCACATTCGCTTCATCCTTGTCTGCACTAACAAATCCATATTATATGAGTAACTTTTTAGTGGAAATTATTACAAGGGTTACACATTTATTTTAAGACTAATTACACTAATTATACGAATTGAATGGATAGCACGAATTTTTAGCACGAATTACACGAATTTATCGGTATCATCCTCCCTCTCCTTTGGAGAGGGTTGGGGTGAGGTCTGCCTCACTTCACCAACTTTTCAATAATACATCCCGCCACATTTTCCCCGTCCATGGCGGCACTTACAATGCCGCCGGCATAACCGGCTCCTTCGCCACAAGGGTAGAGGTTAATCAACTGGGGGTGATGTAATTTTTCATCAACTCTCGGAATACGCACCGGGCTGGAAGTGCGGCTTTCAGTAGCAACCACAACTGCATCGTTGGTAAAATATCCTTTCATTTTTTTTCCAAATGCGGTAAAACCTTTTGCCAGCACTTCATATATAAAACCGGGTAACACTTCCTGCAGGTTGGAACTATGCAAGCCGGGAAGATATGAGTTAGCAGGTAATGAAGAAGATGTTTTACGATCTGTAAAATCAACCATCCTGCATGCCGGAGCCACAAATTTTCCGCCTCCGGCAATGAATGCTTTTTCTTCAATCATTTTTTGAAAATGCATGAATAT
>JAGPDJ010000129.1 GCA_018057635.1 Ferruginibacter sp.
AGACAGGATATTCCGTTAATAAATGCTATTTAATTTATGAGTGAAGATCAATTGTTTGAGGAGAAGCCTTCGACCAATATACTGGCGCAGATTGTACACAGGTACCTTCCGTTTTGGCCGGTATTTGTTGTTTTTACGATCATTTCAATGTCAATTGCATTTGTTTATCTCAGGGCACAGACACGCATCTATGTGGCATCATCAAAAGTTTTATTAAAAGATCCTCAAAAGGGTGGAGGTGACAGTAAAGTGCTTGATGCATTGAACATTTTTAGTGAAAAGAAAATTGTTGAAAATGAAATAATCGTTCTCAAATCAACAACCATCATGCAGGATGTGGTGAAGGAGCTTGACCTGTATACTACAGTTTATAATAAAGGCAATGTGCAAACGGAAGAATTATATGGAGACAATTCCCCTATGTTATTTGTGGCGCAGAATAAGGACAGTATTAAGGGTGGAGGAAAATTTACTTTCGATATAAACTGGAAGAACAACACGGTAGAAATTGCTGGCCAGTCAATACCCTTCAACGGGATGCTGAATTTAAACAATACCATATACCATGTAAAGATAAATCCCAATTACCAGAGCTATATAACCGGGAAGCATTTCTTTGTTGTTTTCAATACGGTGCCTGCGGCTGCTTCAACTATCATCAGCCGTCTTAAAGCAACGCCACTTTCCTATAATTCAACCGTAATTGATGTGGGTATTGAAACACCTGTTCCCGAAAAGGGAATCAGGATACTGAATAAGTTGTTTGAAATGTACAATATAGCCGGGATAGAAGATAAGAACCAGATCGCAACCAAAACTTTGAAATTTATTGACGACCGGTTAAATACAGTTACACGCCAGCTGGACAGTGTTGAAAATAATATACAGTTATACAAATCACGCGAGTCGGTAACCGATCTTGGAACACAAGCTAACCTGTATTTTGTTAATGTAAAGGAACTGGATAAAAGAAAAAGCGAACTGGAACTTCAGTTAGAAGGACTAAATGATATTGAAAGTTATGTGAACAGGAAGGGAACCAAGCCGGGAACTGTTCCTTCATTACTGCTTGTAAACGATCCTATACTGGCTACATTGCTTAATAAATTATATGAGGCAGAGTTTGAAATGGATAAGGTTAAAACATCCGTTGGGGAAAAAAGTGAAACAGTAGTACTTGCCGAAGATAAGGTTGGCCGTATTAAGAAAGACATCAGGGAAAATATTGTTAACATCCGCGGAAATTTTGTAAATGAAAAAACTGCCATCAATAACAGCATAGCACTGAATAACAACCTGCTCAGCCAGGTTCCGCAAAAGGAAAGGGGATTACTGGAGATCAGCAGGCAGCAGGAGATAAAAAATAACATTTATACGTACCTGTTACAAAAGAGGGAAGAAACGGCTTTGTCATCAGCCTCAACCTCTGCCGACCTTAGGGTGCTGGAAGCCGGTTCTTTTTCAGGCCCAATCCGCCCCATTCCAAAAAATTATTACCTGATGGGTTTTTTGATAGGACTCTTTGCATTCCTTTTGTATGTACAGGTACAGGAACAATTCAATAACAAGATATTATTCCGCAGCCAGGTGGAAGACAAAACCAAAGTGCCTGTATTAGCCGAAATTTTACAGGCTAATAACAAGAACCCGATTGCTATCAGTGAAGGTAAAAGAACAGTTATAGCTGAGCAATTCCGTGCGTTACGTACCAACCTTGGCTTTATGGGTATGGATGATAAACACAACTCATTGCTGGTTACATCCAGTATTTCGGGAGAAGGGAAAAGTTTTATTGCCACTAACCTTGCGATGAGTTTAACGCTAACCGGTAAAAAAGTAGCCCTGCTTGAAATGGATCTTCGCAAACCTAAACTGAGCAAGGAATTGGGGATCAAACGCGATCCGGGTATATCAAGTTACCTCGTAGGAAAAGCCACGCTTGATGACATTACAAAACCAACAGCTTATCCTAATTTGTCACTGGTAACAGCCGGCCCAATTCCGCCAAATCCTACAGAACTTATACAACTTCCTGCTTTCAGTGAAATGATCGAAGAACTGAAGAAAAGGTTTGATTATATTATTATAGATTCAGCACCCATAGGGCCGGTTACAGATGCTCAATTACTGAGCAGTTATGCTTTCATCACACTATTTGTAGTGAGGCATGCAGTAACACCTACATTTTTCCTCAGGCTGATTGAAAGCCTGAAACGGGAAAAGAAATTTGAAAACATGTGTGTGGTTTTTAACGGCATCAAACCAAGAGGTGTTTCATTGTTCAATTATGGTTTTGGAGGTTATGGTAACGGTTACGGATATGGGTACGGTTACGGCTATGGATACGGGTATGGCTATGGAAGCGACGGCAACAGTTATTACCATGCCGAAGGTGCCCATCCGGGTTTTAAAAACCTCTTTGGCTTCATAACATATTTTAAAAAGCTGTTTAAAAAGAAGCGGAAGTAAGAAAAAAAATTAAAGTACCATTCAGGGATAACTCACAGCATCTTTGTTGTTAAGCCCTAAAATGGCAATATAAAAACAAAATAAAAAACTCTTCAGTTCCGGGAAAACCTGTGACTGAGGAGCAGCGAAGCTTTGCAAAGTAATGAACGAAGAAAGTAAATGGTACGTTGTTTATACCCGGCCAAGATGGGAAAAAAAGGTTTCCGGAAATCTCATGGCAAGGGGTATAGAATACTATTGCCCGCTCAATAAAGTGATGAAACAATGGAGCGACCGGAGAAAAATTGTACTGGAGCCCCTTTTTAAAGGGTATGTATTCATTAAAATTCCGGATGCACAGAAATGGGAAGTGAAGAGTATTGAGGGGGTGCTTAATTATGTATACTGGCTTGGCAAACCAGCCATCGTTAAAGAACAGGAAATAGACACCATACGTAAATTTCTCCAGGAGTTCCGAGACATTGAAGTGGTGGAGAAACAGCTAGCTGTAAATTCAAAAGTATTGATCAAGCAAGGGGTGCTTATGAATTTTCACGGAATAATCATTGAAGTAGCCGGTAACAAGGCTAAGGTGAATATAGAAAGTATGGGTATACAACTCAGTGCGGTTTTTGATAAAAAGAACCTCGAACCTGCTTAAGTATTTAATATAACCATTTAGAAAAACAGTATTTCAATAACCCGGATAATCTTACCGGGATCATTTATGTGCAGGATCGCAGGGATGTTTAATAATACAATACCTACAGGTGAAATACAGGGAATGGTTTCTCGCATGTGCGATTTACTAAAACATGGCGGCCCTGATGATGAAGGAATTTATTCGTCTGAAGATGGCAAACTGGTTTTGGGCAACCGCAGGCTGGCATTACTCGACCTTTCTGCAGCTGGCCACCAGCCCATGCAGTATGAAGGCCGGTACCATATCACATATAACGGCGAAGTGTATAATTTTAAAGAACTCCGCGAATCATTGAAGAACCTGGGCCACCGTTTTGAAACAAATACCGACACAGAAGTAGTAATAGCTGCCTACAGCCGCTGGGGTACGCAGAGTTTCTCTATGTTAAAAGGAATGTTTGCCCTTGCTATCTGGGATAGTATAGAAAAGGAACTCATACTGGCAAGGGATGCTGCCGGTATGAAACCGCTTTACTATACAAGGGAAGAGAATGCCATTTCATTTGCATCAGAAATAAGGGCATTAAAGATTTTGCCAGGCATCAATGTTTCAAATGAAAACTGGCGTGTTTACCTGATGGCTTATGGGCATGTACCCGAGCCCATCACCACACTCAGTAATGTATATCCATTACCAAAAGGCTGTTTTCTAAAGTATAACACAACAACTTTAGGGTTTACCATACAGCAGTTTAAACATTATAGTTTCAGCAGTGCCGTTATTGATGAAACCGCTGCTGTTTCCGGTATTAGAAAGCAACTAAGCATTGCCGTTAACCGCCACATGTTTGCAGATGCACCGATTGGTATATTCTTAAGCGGTGGAGTAGATTCGGGTATTTTATCATTATTGGCTGCAAAAAATGATCCCCGGAAGTTAAACAGCCTGTCAATTTATTTTGAAGAAGAAGCTTATTCTGAAAAAAAATACCAGGACATCCTGATCAATAAAATTGGTTGCAGTAACCGCCAGTTTTTACTGGAAGAATCTGAATTTCACGAAAGCTTCACCGGAATACTGGATGCAATGGATATGCCCTGCTGTGATGGTATTAACACCTGGTTCATCAGTAAGTATGCCAGGCAACAGGGGCTTAAAGCAGTATTGTCTGGAATAGGAGGGGATGAACTTTTTGGAGGCTACCCTTCTTTTAACCGGATGGGAATGTCGGATTTCCTGCACAGGTTACCATCATTCCTCATCAATATTGGAAAGAAAAGTAATGCCAAAGAACTTAACCGGCTTTCATACCTTAATATGGATGGTATAAAAGGAATTTACCTGTTTCTAAGGGGGCACTTTACACCGCTTGAGATTGCAAAACAACTGGATGCTTCTGAAAATGAAATATGGGATATACTGAATAATGTACCGGTTTTCCCGGGCCTTCCTAACCTGGTACTGAAAGACCAGGCAAGCTGGATGGAATTGAATATTTATATGCAGAACCAGTTGCTGCGGGATGCAGATGTAATGGGAATGGCAAATAGTGTAGAGATCAGGGTGCCTTTTCTCGACGATGACTTTATTAAATTAGTACTATCAATTAATCCCACATTGAAATACCGGGGCAATGGGCCAAAACCATTGCTTGTAAATGCATACAGAGATGATCTGCCTGAGGCGATCTGGAAAAGGCCCAAGATGGGATTTAGTTTTCCGTTTACCGACTGGCTTTCCAATAGCAGTTATGTTAAAGACCTGATGCAAAGTGGTTCAGCCAATACCAGGCACAATTACCATCGTTTCATAAACAGAGAGTTACATTGGTCGCACCTGATGGCACTGATACATTTGAACAACAAAAAGAATGCGTAACGAAGTACTTTTTCTTACCCTGAAGGTTTTTTCTTCCACAGGTGGTATAGAAAAAGTATGCCGCATAGTTGGTAAGGCTATGTATGAAAGCTGTATACGGTATAATAAAAGGATGCAGGTTTACAGCATGCACGACAGGCAGGATGCGGCTGCAGACAACCAGTATTTTCCTACAGAAATATTCACAGGTTTCAACGTATTCAAGATCAGGTTCATGCGGAAAGCTGTTTTACAGGGCCGGAAAAGCAACCTGGTGATCCTGAGCCATATAAACCTGCTGGTTGCAGGCTGGCTGATAAAAAAACTGCGTCCATCCGTTAAAGTTATATTGTTTGCACATGGCATTGAAGTATGGGGCCCGGTTAACAGTTTTAAAAGAAAGATGCTTCAATGCTGCGATGAGATTATTTCAGTAAGCGAATATACACGCCGGAAAATTATTGAAGTACACGGGGTTGACCAGGGAAAGTGTACAGTGATGAACAATTGCCTTGATCCATTCCTTCCCCTGCCAAAGAATGCAGTTGCAGGGACAAGGTTAAGGGAAAAATATAATTTTCAGCCGCAAGACAGGATATTGTTTACACTTAGCCGCCTGTCTGCCAAAGAAAGGTATAAGGGGTACGACAAAGTGATGGAAGCCATGGTGCAGATAAAGGCAGATAACATAAAATACCTGATTGCCGGCAACTATGATAAAGAAGAAAAAGATTTTATTGATGGCCTGGTAAATAAACTGGGGTTGCAGGGCAGGGTAATCCTTGCCGGGTTTATTCCGGATGAAGAAGTGGCGGCACATTTTGTGATGTCTGATTGTTATGTAATGCCCAGCATCAAAGAAGGATTTGGTATTGTATTCATTGAAGCCATGTATTACAATTTACCGGTTATAGCTGGTAATGCAGATGGTTCGGTAGATGCATTACAGAATGGTGAGTTGGGTATCCTGGTAAATCCCGGAAGTATAGATGAAATAAGGGATGCTATTGAAAAGCTGTTAACCAACCGCCATCAATATGAACCAGATAATAAATTGCTTCAGCAACATTTCAGTTACGACAGCTATAAAATAAAAATTAATGAAATGTTCAGGAGGACGCTTGGGTGGGGGAGTTAGTTAATAGTTTAAAGTTTAGAGTTTATAGTTTGAGAGCCACTAAACTTCCTAAACCCTCTAAACCTTCTAAACTCTCTTAACCTGCTCAAAAAAAATACCGTTCACAAAAAAACAATGAACAAAGAAATAAAAGACCAGCCATGGAGCATCGTCATCGAATCAGGGCGTGCAGAAAAGAACTACTGGAAAGACCTCTGGCGGTACCGTGAATTGTTTTATATACTAAGCTGGAGAGATATTAAGGTACGTTACAAACAGACAGTGATAGGAGCAGCTTGGAGTTTGATCAGGCCGGTGCTTACCACAATCATTTTTACCATTCTGTTCAGCCGCATTGCAAAACTGGATAATCCCGGGGATGCACCTTATGCACTGATGGTATTTGCGGGTATGCTTCCCTGGCAGTTCTTCAGTAATGCACTCAGTGAAAGCAGCGGATCATTGATCGGCAATTCCAATCTCATAACCAAAGTATATTTTCCAAGGCTCATCATACCGGCCAGTTCGGTTATAACAAGCCTGGTAGACCTCGGTATTTCTTTTATGATCATGCTGCTGATGTTTCTGTGGTATGGATATACGCCTTCCTGGCATATAATATTTTTGCCGGTTTTTGTGTTACTGGCATTTACCTGTGCATTCGGCATCGGGCTTTACCTCACTGCTGTAAATGTGAAATACCGCGATTTTAGGTATATCATCCCCTTCATTGTTCAGTTTGGCCTATACGTTAGCCCGGTGGGTTTCAACAGTTCGGTGGTGAGTGAT
>JAGPDJ010000130.1 GCA_018057635.1 Ferruginibacter sp.
GTTCTTACCTTCAGGCGGGATAATAATAAATGATACAATCAACATAACCATTGGTGATTATAATGCACGCAATTTAAGCGCTGATCAATACCGCAATATTGGTTTTGAAGCCCGCTACCTGGGTGACTATAAGATTGGCCGTCTCAACAATACTTTCTCAACCGGTATAAGGTTGTACAAAGGGAATACATACCGGTATGTGGCAGACGGGAAAGGAAGTACAGGCATGGATTATGATATGTCTGTTACTGGCGGCACCTGGACCCGTGACATTGATTTTGAAAGTAAAAATGCAGCCGTTTTTATTGAAAATATTTTCCGGTTCTACAATTCAAAGCTTCTTGTCATACCGGGAATCAGGTATGAATACATCACCGCAAAGGTATCAGGCATAAATGGTTACAGTGCCGGCAACCCGGTTTTACTGCAACCACAACAACGTGGCCGCAGCTTCTTACTGGCAGGCATAGGTGCAGAATATCACCTGGGTAAAAAAACAGAAATCTATGCAAATATTTCCCAGGCATACCGCCCGGTGCAATTTGCCGATCTTACAACGCCTCCTACAACTGATTCTGTTGACCAGGACCTTAAAGACGCCAAAGGATATAACCTGGATATTGGATACCGGGGAAAAATAAGCAATTACCTGGTATTTGATATCAGTGGATATTACATGAGTTATGATAACCGTATTGGCACCATAGCACAGCAAAGATCTAATGGCAGTTTCTATAATTACCGCACCAATATTGGCAACAGCTTTAGCCGTGGCTTTGAAGGAATGATAGAAATAAACCCCGCAAAAGCATTTTTAAAAAATAACAGCCTGGGAGATATTAGCCTGTTTGTTTCCTATTCTTACACTAATGCCATCTATGGCAATATGGTGCAGGTATCTAAAAACAGCAGCAACCAACTGGTTGAAACTAATTTGAAAGACAAAAAAGTAGAAAATGCTCCTGAAAATATTATCAGGACCGGTTTGAGCTATTACTATAAAGGACTGATCATAACCGGACAAATGAGTTATGTGGATGAAACTTTTTCAGATGCAAATAATACAGTAAAACCAACTGCAAATGGGCAAAATGGTTTGATACCATCATACCGCGTAATTGATTTCACCGCATCTTATACATTATACAAATTCATTAATATAAAAACAGGGATCAATAATTTACTTGACAAAGCATATTTTACACGCAGGAGCGGAGGCTATCCCGGACCGGGTGTTTTACCGGCAGATGGAAGAAGTTTCTTTTTAAGTATTGGAGCTAAATTCTAGATGAAAAAAAACAGCCTTAGATTATTTTATTCATACCAAGGCTGTCTTTGAAGTGTTTGTGTAATTTATTCATCAAGTTATTATAACCGATAATAAGTTTTTTCTTTGTGGATTTTTCATGGTCACAAACATCAGGAAATTAAAACGGGACGATTTTTATATAGATATCAGATAAAAACGGCAAAAAAAAATTTAAAAGAACGGGAGTAAGAGTACCCCCGTTCACCCTAATAAAACCCTAAACCAGCAAAACATTTACCACAATTTCTTGCTAACGCTGAGCTTAATTTCTTATATATAGTTCAAAATCATGGTTGTAGATAGGATATATTGAATAACATTCCTTTTTTCCCGGCATTGTGCCCGGTTGAAGAAAAAAGTGTTTTTCATAAATATTTGTAAGATTTCAGATTTCAGTTATTGTATGCCAATATTGTGCCAGCGATTTAAAATGTGGATAAATCCGTAAATTTTAACATTCAGGACGCTTTAAATCCTCTTTCCAACCTATTTCCTTCGAATTTTCCAATAGTAATTTCAGTAACTTTGCAGCCTTATTTTTTCTACTAAAAGCTCCGGGAATAACCGTTATGTCAGCCAGATACAATGAATATCAGCAACTTAATTTACCAGCCATCAGCCAGGATGTATTGGATATTTGGATAAAATCTGAAGCTTTTAAAAAAAGCATTACCCTGCGGGAAGGAAATGAGGCATTTGTATTTTATGAAGGCCCACCAAGCGCCAATGGTATGCCTGGTATTCATCATGTGATTTCTCGTACCCTTAAAGACCTTGTTTGCCGCTATAAAACCATGCAGGGATTCCAGGTAAAACGCAAAGGTGGCTGGGATACACATGGATTGCCCATAGAACTGGGTGTTGAAAAAGAACTGGGAATTACCAAGGAAGATATCGGGAAGTCCATTTCTGTAGAAGATTACAACAAAAAGTGCCGGGAAGTGGTGATGCGTTTCAAAGACAAATGGGATGAGATCACCAAAAAAATGGGCTATTGGGTTGACCTGGATAACCCTTATGTGACTTTTGAGAACAATTATATAGAATCACTCTGGTGGTGCCTGAGCGAATTGTACAAAAAGGGATATCTCTACGAAAGTGTAAGCATACAGCCTTATTCGCCTGCAGCAGGAACCGGATTGTCATCACATGAACTAAACCAGCCTGGAACGTATAAAGATGTGAAAGATACCAGTGCGGTAGTGATGTTTAAAGCTGTTGTTCCTGATATTGAAACAGGGTCAAAAAATTTACCCATTGTAAAACTTGTGGAAGCGCTTTTCAGGGATGGTGGAAATAAAGCCATGTCAATGGAAATTTTCTTCATGGCCTGGACCACTACTCCGTGGACACTCCCATCAAATCTTGGCTTAACGGTAGGGCCAAACATAGATTATGTGTTGGTAAAAACTTTTAATCCGTATACACATTTACCAAATAATGTGATCCTTGCCAAAGCACTGGTTTCAAAATATTTTAAGGCAGAAGCAGAAAATATTGATTTCGAAAATTACAAGGAAGGAGATAAAATAATACCCTGGAAGATACTGGCCGAATTTAAAGGCAAAGACATGGAAGGTATCCGGTACGAACAACTCATACCATCAGAAGCGGGTTCTTTAGATAATATACAGGAATTAACTCCCGGCGCAGATCCGTTCAGGGTGATCTTGGGCGACTTTGTTACCACAGAAGATGGAACCGGAATCGTGCACACTGCCCCGGCCTTTGGTGCAGACGATTTCCGTGTTGGACAAAAAAATAACCTGGGTATTCTTATTTTGGTTGACAAACAGGGGAAATTCATCGACGGTGTGGGTGAATTCAGTGGCCGTTATGTAAAAAATTACAAAGATGATCCGGCTTATGTAGATGTAAATGTTGATATATCTGTAAAACTAAAAAAAGAGAACCGTGCTTTTAAGGTTGAAAAATATGAACACAATTACCCGCATTGCTGGCGTACCGATAAACCCATCATTTATTATCCGCTGGATGCCTGGTTCATTAAAACAACGGCTGTAAAAGACAGGATGGTGGAACTGAATAAGACCATCAACTGGAAACCAGCCTCAACCGGCACGGGAAGATTTGGCAACTGGCTGGAAAATGTGGTTGACTGGAACCTGAGCCGCAGCCGGTATTGGGGAACACCGCTTCCCATCTGGAAAACCGAAGATGGAGATGAACAAAAATGTATCGGGTCAATTGAAGAACTGAATACCGAAATAAGAAAAGCAGCATCTGTATTGGGTGCAGCAATCAACACGGATTACCTGCATAACGGTATACTCGACTTACACAAACCGTATGTAGACGATATAATACTTGTTAGCAACAGCGGTAAACCAATGAAGCGCATCCCCGACCTGATTGACGTTTGGTTCGACAGCGGTGCCATGCCTTATGCACAATGGCATTTCCCCTTTGAAAACAAAGAAATCTTTGCACAGAACTTTCCGGCAGATTTTATTGCCGAAGGAGTTGACCAGACCAGGGGTTGGTTTTATACCCTGCATGCATTAGGTTCTCTATTAAAAGAATCTGTAGAAGAAGTTTTGAAGAAAGATGGGCTTTGGGAAGGTTCTAAAATGAATGGCCCCGGCTTTAAAGCCGGGGAAACTCAAGCCGGCGTTGCCTATAAAACAGTTGTAAGCAACGGCCTGGTTTTAGACAAAGCCGGAAACAAAATGAGCAAAAGGCTGGGTAATGTTGTTGATCCGTTCAACACCATCAATACCTATGGAGCCGATGCTACACGCTGGTACCTGATCACCAATGCATCTCCCTGGGATAGTTTAAAATTTGACGAAGAGGGCATCAAAGAAGTGCAACGGAAATTCTTTGGTACGCTGTACAATACATATCAATTCTTTGTTTTGTATGCCAATGTAGACGGATTCTCATTCAGCGAAAAATACATTCCTGTAAAAGAAAGGCCCGAGATTGACCAGTGGATTTTGTCATCTTTGAACAGCCTTATAAAAAATGCCACCCTGAATTTTGACGCGTATGAACCTACACAGGCAGGAAGGGCAATTGAAGAATTTGTTGATTCCCATTTGAGTAACTGGTATGTAAGGCTTTGCCGCCGCCGCTTCTGGAAAGGTGAATATGAACATGATAAGATATCAGCTTACCAGACTTTATACGAATGCCTGGAAACATTGAGCAGGTTGATAGCTCCGGTTGCGCCTTTCTTTGCAGACTGGCTGTTCAATAACCTGAATAAGGTTACCAACCGGTTTACAGAAACATCTGTGCACCATGTATTGTATCCAACTGCAAATGATGTGGTTATAGATATTCCGTTGGAAAAAAGAATGCAACTGGCACAGGATACCTCTTCCCTGATATTGTCTTTGCGAAAAAAAGTAAATATCAAAGTAAGGCAGCCTTTACAAAAAGTGTTCATCCCGGCTATGGACAATGAAATGGCTGGTGATATCATGTTGGTAGAAGATATTATAAAAGCAGAAACCAATATTAAGGAAATAGAGATATTGAAAGCTGATAATGATTTTATCCGCAAAAAGGCAAAAGCCAATTTTAAAACGCTGGGTAAAAAATTAGGTGCTAAAATGAAATGGGCTGCCGGAGAAATTGAAAAATTCGACAACACGATGATCGAAAAAGTGCAATCAGGCCCGTATATATTAAATACTGAACAGGTAGCTGCCGGAGAAGAACCTATAGAAATTACAGCCGATGACCTTGAAATAATAACTGATGAGATTCCGGGTTACGAAATTGCCGGAAAAGGATCGCTTACAGTGGCACTTGACATAACCATTACTGAAAAACTTCAAAATGAAGGAAATGCCCGGGAATTTATAAACAGGGTACAAAATATCCGTAAAGACAGCAATTTTGAACTCACCGACCGGATAGATGTAACCGTTAATGAAAATGAGGCCCTGCAACCTTCTTTAATTCAATTTAAAGACTATATTTGCCGCGAAATTTTGGCGGATTCGCTTGAATTTGTGCCCCTTTTAAGCAGTGGAACACAAATTGAGGTGAATGATTCAACTTTAACAGTAAACGTATTAAAAAAAAGCTAGTAGTATGGCAACTAAAAAGAAAGCAGTAAAACCTGCAGCAAAAAAGCCGGCTCCTAAAAAAGCTGTTCCTGTAAAAAAGCAGGCAAAACCTGTTGCAAAAAATGTAGCTAAACCTGCAGCAAAAAAGCCGGTTACCAAAGCTTCCAAACCAGCTGTTAAAGCGAAATCAATTGCTAAAGCAACACCTGTTGCCAAAAAACCTGCAGCAAAACCTGTAGTAAAACAAAAGGTGAAACCAGTTGTTATTGCTAAACCGGTTGCTAAAAAACCTGTTGCAAAGCCTATTCAAAAACCTGTTGCTAAAAAGCCGGTAATAGCACCAATTCCGGTACAAAAACCTATGACAAAAAAAACAGAAGAAAAACAACCAGCCGTTAAAGCGGTCAAACAACCACCGGCAAAAGCTCCGGCTATTGTTAAAGTAGTTTCTAAACCAACTATGGCCACAAACACCAAAGACATTAAAGTTACACCGGCGAAACCGGTAGTACTTCCTAAGATCAACACCAAAACATCCAGGAAATATCAGCCTGATTTTACAAAATCAGTGTTGGATCAACCTAAAAATGATCCGGGAGCTCCAATTGTACGGTACAATGATGCTGATCTGAAGGAATTCAGGGACCTGATAAACCGCAAGCTGGATGCTGCAAAAAAAGAATTGAATTATCTCCAGGGACTCATTACCCGCAAAGACGAAATGGGTGGTGATGAAAGCGATAACCGTTACATGACCATGGAAGATGGCAGCTTAAGTATGGAAAGGGAACAATTAAGCCAGATGGCCAGCCGCCAGATCACTTTCATTGATCACCTGGAAAAAGCCCTGATGCGCATTGAAAATAAAACCTATGGTATCTGCCGCGTTACAGGAAAACTGATAGACAAAGCAAGGTTAAGGGCTGTTCCACATGCCACATTGAGCATAGAAGCTAAAATGGGAATTACTAAATAATAAATAAATCATTAATTTATAATGGAGAATGGCGGAAGCTGTTCTCCATTTTTTTTCAAGGAATAATCACATAGACTAATTTTACATAACAAAACAAACAGCCATGTTTAAAAAATTAAGAACTGTTATTTATTATGTTCCCGATCTTCAACTGGCTAAAGATTGGTATATCAATATAACAGGCATTCAACCCTATTTTGATGAACCATTTTATATTGGCTTTGACATTAACGGCTGCGAACTGGGCCTTCACCCTATAGATGATACCGTTACAATGGGCAATCAAACTGTATCCCATTGGTCTGTTTCAGCAATTGACAATTGTGTTGAAAAATGTTTAGATGCCGGAGCTACTGTTCTCTATAAAGTATCAGATGTTGGAGGTGGTATAAAAGTAGCAACCATTATTGATCCATGGGGAAATGCTGTTGGATTAATAGAAGAAAATTAAAGCAGCAGTACCTTACAGCAATTATTTTGCTGCGGGGCTAACTTCTTCAATAACCAGGGAATATTTATAAT
>JAGPDJ010000131.1 GCA_018057635.1 Ferruginibacter sp.
GTGTAATAAGGGATATTTTATGATGCAGTTTTTCATGAAGTGCCCGGTGAATACCTTGTAACGCAACCTGGGTCACTTCATCACTGAGCAGGTTCAAACCTTCTTTAGCTTCATGAAGGTTAGGCTTAAAAATATCAGCCTGCCTGTAAGCAAAGAAATTTTTACGTTTAGGGTCAACAGCTGTTAAAATATCATTCGATTTGCATAATGAAATGATCCTTTCTATGATTGTTTCCGATAATACACCTTTGTTATAATCTTCCAGGATAACTATTGAAGGGCTTTCATTGATAATGTATTTTTCAAATGAAGTGAGCAGCGCCAGCTCATCAGCGGCAGAAAGCGGGTTGGTTATCTCTGCATCCAGCCGCATCATTTGCTGGTTGCGGCCAATGATCCTGATCTTATTGGTGGTTATACGATCAGCACTTTTTATAATATAATCTGTATTGATATTATTATTCTTCAATAATGTATTCAGCAAATCTGCCTCGTTATCATTTCCAACTACACTCAAAACACTAACGGAAGCGCCTAATGCCTGAACATTCAGTGCTACATTTCCTGCACCACCAATACGTTCTTCTCTTTTAGAAACAGCCACAACCGGCACGGGAGCTTCAGGTGATATCCTGTCTACTTTTCCCCACCAGTAGGTATCCAGCATCACGTCGCCTATAACTGCTACTTTGATATCATTAAATGAAGCAAAGAGTGTATCAAAATCCATCATTGGAAAAATATTTAAACTTTATTTTTATTACCAACTGCAATATAATAAATCGGAATGCCCGCGAGTACAATGATTAACCCGGGCCATGTAAAAGCAGGTTTATAAATGATCAGTAAAATACAGAATGCTATTGCCATCACTATATAAACAGCAGGCAGGAACGGGTAACCAAAAGCTTTGTAGGGCCTTTCTGCATCAGGCCTTTTTTTCCTTAGAATAAAAATCCCCAGGATTGTTAGTGCATAGAACATCACCACCACAAATGAGATCATATCCAGCAAATCGCCGTATTTGCCGCTCAGGCATAACAATGATGCAACCAGGCACTGGATCCAAAGTGCAAATTCAGGTACATTGTTTTTATTCAATTCTGCTGTCCGTTTAAAAAACAAACCGTCTTTGGCCATGGTATGATATACCCTTGCACCCGCTAATATCAATCCATTGTTACAACCAAATGTGGAGATCATGATCATCACAGCAATTACATAAGTGCCTATATTTCCAAAAATGGCATTACTCGCGGAAACGGCTACCCTGTCCTGCGGCGCCGAAGCAATGCTTTCCAATGGCAAAACACTTATATACATCAGGTTGGCAGCCACATAAATAATGGTAACGATCAGCGTTCCTAATAAAAGGCTTAAACCGATATTGCGTTTTGGATTCTTTACTTCACCGGCAATAAAAGTAACATTGTTCCAGGCATCACTGCTGAAGATAGAACCTACCATGGAAGCCGCAATGGCTCCAAGTATGGCACTTCCTGCAACAGGACCAATGATACTGCCACTTGCATCCCTGGAGACCATGGTCCAGGCATCATTCCAGTTTGCTTCCCAAATAACGGGCTCTGAAGAAAGTAAAAAACCGAAAACAATTAATCCGAATAAAGACAATAATTTAACAGCAGTAAAAGATGTCTGGATCATTTTACCGCCCTGAATCCCTTTTGTATTTATATAAGTTAGAAAAATGATCAATACAATTGCAACCAGTTGGCCTGCATTAATTTTCATGAACCCAAGGTCGGCCAGTATATTTTCAGGCCCAAGTGCCGGCACCAGGTAAGCAAGGAATTTACTGAATGCAACTCCAACTGCTGCGATGGTAGCCGTTTGAATCACCGCAAAGAAACTCCACCCATATAAGAATCCGGCTAATGGATTAAAAGCTTCTTTCAGGTAAACATATTGCCCTCCGGCTTTTGGGAACATGGCACTCAGTTCACCATAACTCAATGCAGCTGTCAATGTCATAAAACCCGTGATCAGCCACACTGCTATCAACCATCCTGCACTTCCAACATTGCGGGTAATATCTGCACTAACAATGAATATGCCCGACCCTATCATGGATCCTGCAACGATCATGGTTGCATCAAATAATCCAAGCGCCGGTTTAAAAGCAGCTTTTGAATCTGTCATAAATGGGTTATTGAATTGGTAAACTGAATAATTATTTTATTAAAAAAACCCGTTACTCCTGGTAACGGGCTTCAAGATAAATAAATCTATTTACATTATCATTTGGCTTTTGCCGACATTTTTTCATTCATTCCAGCAATTACATCAGCCGTTATATTCAACGATGAATCTTTATATACCATATAATCGAGGCCGGTACCGGTTGTGAATATGTATGTAAAATTCCGCAGGCTGTTATATTCTGCCAGAAAATCCTTTAATTTTTTCTGAATATCATCCATGAATTTGTAACTTTTCTCATTCAGGCGCTGCGACAGGTTTTGTTTCTTTTCATCAATCTGCTGCTGTTCCTGTAATAACTGTCCCTGGAATTCCTGTGCCATTTCCTGCGTAATGGCATTCCCTTTCTTTAGAAAGTTGTCTTTCTTGGCTTCCAGCCCCCTGTATCCGTTTTCCCATTCTGTTTCAATTGATCTTTGCTCAGCTTCCAGTTCTTTTCTTTTCGTTTTAATGTAGGTGATATTCTCATTCAGTGAATCCAGTTCTACATAAGCAATAGCAACCTGCCCGTTTCCCGTAATTACTGGTTTTGGAACAGCTGCCATAACCGATTTTGAACTTGACGGTGTTTTCCCTGAGAAATGCAAATAATATAACACGCCAACAGCCACCAACAACACAACATTTAAAACAAGTGATAAATTCTTCATTATTTATTTTTTAATTGGCGGCAAGATAATTACAAAGCGTAAGATTGCCATATTTCAGGCAATAGTTTTAGGAAAGGCTTAACGGATATGCAGTTTTACACTCTCATATACGGTTTAAAATAGTAAAACTGTATTATTATAAAAAGATCAGGAAGCAGGCAGGTTATTTTTTTTTAATATCTTTAATTGCATCACAGATGAAATACTTATTGACCTGTCTTTGGCCAGCATTGCCTTTTCACCTTCAAATAATTCATCAACCGTTTGGGTAAACAGTTCATTCCAACGATGAAAATGCTCAACCGATAATGGAGACAACTGGTTAAGGTGTTCGTGAATTTCCAATGGCTTTCCTTCATAAACCCCTGTAAAAAACAAGGCATTTTCCCAAAACCGGTACATCACAGGTAAGTGCTTTTCCCAGTTAATATGCACAACCTTTGTAAAAAAATGGCCGATCTGGTCATCAACTTTCACTTTTTCGTAAAAACTGTTAACCAGTATTTCAACATCTTTCTTATTGGATATGTCTTTTTTCATGATACTTCAATTATTGATGAAGATATTTCAATTCATTCAACATCGCTGCTGTACAGGATTCTTCAATCAACGGGAATAAAACGCGTTCTTCTTTTCGGATATGATCAGTAAGTTTTTCACCCAATACATGCAATGACTTTTCCAGGTTATTTGATTGATGAAGGGATAAAAATGCTTCTGTCAATTCAATATGCTCACTGCAGATTTCTGCAACGAGTTTATCTAAATCATCATTGCGGCCCATCACTTTTTGCATCAACAATTCTTCTTTTTTAAAATGAGGCTGAAGTGTATTTGTAAATGTCTCCAATGCATACGCTGCTTTTTCTGCAGGCAGGGTTGGCATTCCTTTATAATCGGGCACATCGCTTTTTAATACCTGTGCAAGCAGCAGGGCGCCATGGTGTTCCCGTGATAACGGAATGAGTGCTTCATGTCTTTTCATGCTGATTGGTTTGATTATGAAAATATACTATTTAAAAAAAACTACAGGTCTTTCCGTTTAAACTTTCTTACCGATAAAAATGCCGGGATGATGACCCATGCCAGTAATACCAGGAATGAAATGATAAGTCCTGACCGCGTGCCAAAAAAATCTTTAAAAATTGCGCCTGTATAACCCATCAATGCTGAAACATCCAGTTTTAATAAAATTAAAATACGGCCAAGGTCAATTGGATTCAGGGCGCTTATAGCAACCATAATTTTTTCAAGCGGGTAATCGGCAAACTGGAATAATAAAAAAAGTACGATGCCATCAAATAATAAGGCAAAATAGAGCCATAATAAAATGTTTACTCCAATGCCTTTTGCCTTATCTCTTGTAGATACTGCCGCAAGCATAGCTATTGCCACAAAAATTACAGAAAGGAATGTACCGGTAATAAGCATCATAAAACCGGTATCAGTTGCTTCATAAAGCATTATTGGGATTCCTGCTCCAATGATAAACGCAATTGCCTGTGAAGCAGCAAGCCCTGAGAAAATACTCAGCCAGATGGCCGTTCTTTTTAGTGGCTGGCTTACCAGCAATTCTAAAAATTCTGCGCTGTTGTAAACATAAATTGCAGAGAACAGAATACTTACAAGGGGAACAATAATGAGAATGATGTTTAATAAGCTCAGTAAACCTTTGGTTGAATTATCTTCCAGGTTAAAAATACTGAATGAGAAAAGCAGTAAAAAGACTGTATACGCAAGCATGATCCTGCTTCGAAGGATATCAATGATCACATATTTAATAATTTTTTTCATTAGCTTATTATTTTGCCATCAGGCTGGCAATGGCTTTAGCCAGTTTATCCTGTTTGGTCTCTATTTTAATTTCTTCAATGGATTTATGAAAACAGAGTTTACCATCCTGCATATAAATCACCTGTGAAACAAGGTCGTCCAGATCGCTCAGTACATGAGAAGTAATTAAAACGAGTTTCCCCTTTTCCTTTTCTTTTGAAATTTTTTCTTTAAGTATTTCTGATGCCACCGGATCAAGCCCGGCTGTTGGCTCATCCAGTATAAGCACATCAGGATTAAATAAGAATGCAAGGGAAGCGCTTACCTTCTGACGTGTACCTCCACTGAGTGTACGCATTCTTTTGTTCATCATACTATCCAGCTTAAATGCCTGTATGAGTTCTTCATCCATATTAAAACCCTTTTGCTGCCTGATATCTTTCATCATATCCAGTACCTGGCCGATGGTCATGTTCTCGGGGTAACGGCCTATCTGTGGCATGTAGCCGATCTTTGCCCGGTATTCCCAGTCGTGTAAAATATTTTTACCGTTGAAAGTTATAAAACCACTGTTGTAAATGACCATTCCAAGGATACATTTTATTAAAGTGGTTTTGCCGCTGCCATTGGGGCCGATCAATGCAATGCATTCTCCTTTGTTACAGGTAACAGACACATTATCCAATGCCTGGAGTTTTCCAAATTTTTTAGAAAGGTTATTAGCTATTATCACAATGAAAATGGTTTCATTAAAGGTGAATTATCTTTCAGGTCATCGGGTGTTAAAGAAGGCAATACTTTTTCCGTTTTGTCCAGCAATGCTGCCATAAAGCTCCTGAACAGCATGATGGATGCCGGGTTCTGTTCAATGATCATGGCATACATACTAACAGGCCTGTAGCTGATATCACCTATCCCGTCTTTATTAAGGTCATAGCCCTCATATTTATCCCAGTAATTATTATTGAATGAATTTAATACGAGGCTGCCGTTGGTTGCAATGTCGAATGTGTTACCCGTAAAATTATTGTACTCCAGGTTTATATCTGAACAACTTGCCTGTATCCTGAAAGCCCAGCCATTGCTCTTAAATATATTCTTGTACACTTTTATGCGGTTTGCCCCTTCTGCATACACTGCAATACTGTTCTTTTCAAACCTGTTATTTTCTATATAACTGTCATTGATCTCTTTCAAAAGCAGGCCATAAGCAGCATCGCCCCAGTTTTCCCTGAAATAATTATTAAACATTTTTACCCCGTGTGAAAACATAACCGCAACACCTGCACCATTATTTTCAAACACATTTGATATGTAAGCATCATTATTGGAAAACATAAAATGTAACCCATACCGCAGGTTATTAAATGCATTGTTTCTCCATATAACAGAGTTGGTTACAAATTCAAAATATATTCCGTCGCGATGGCCGCTGATGGTATTGGCAATGATACGCAGGCTGTCGCTTTTCCAGCAATGTATACCGTTGCCGCTCTGCTGCTCTTCTTTGTTACGGGCTGTGATGGTATTGTTTTGTATTAAACAGTTTATGCCATACTGTGAGTAGATGCCAAAAAAAGCATCCTGTATGATATTATTGATTACTGTTACATTTTTACTGTTGTATATCTTTATGGCAGCATAATCTTCCATACTGGAAACACCTGTATGTTTCAATTTAAATCCGTTAATTGTTACATTGCCTGATTTGATTGATATGATCTCATATTTACCTTCCCCATCCAGCACCGGGTGGTTGATACCTGTAAGTACCAGTGGTTTATTTATAATAAGGTTCTTTTCCCGGTAAACTCCCGGATCAACTATGATGGTATCACCCGGCTTTGAAGCTGCCACGGCTGCGGTGATCGTTTGGTATTTTTGATGTTTCCCTACCTTTATACTGTTGGCATGCAACTGCATAAAACAGCATGAAAATAATATGGGAAGCAGCAATTTCATTTGTTAACCTGCTCCCAGTTAATGGCAACGGCATTGAACCGTTCTGCCATCTTTTTCATGCTATCCTTATTTTTAAATGCGATCACATTGCCATTCATGGGGCCGCGTATATCACCACCCTGCAGTAAAAAACTTTCCCCGGCCTTTACAAGTGTATGTTCGCCGGAAAAATCAGCCAGGTAGATATCCTTTACTTTATTATCCCCCTGCATACCAGATTTCATAAATG
>JAGPDJ010000132.1 GCA_018057635.1 Ferruginibacter sp.
ATTACGATATCAATACGATGAGGGCCAATATCTTTGATCTCGGTAGCAGTACAGATCTTACAGAAACTGATACAGTAACGGTTAACCTGTGGGCACCTTCAACCCTTTCAAATTCAGAACCTGATCATTCTGTAAAAGCAGTGATACATACTGATGGTACGGCAATGATGCAGTTCCCGGCAGCAGTAAGCGGCAATGATTTCTATATTGCTGTGAAGCACCGGAACCATATCGAAACATGGAGCAAACTACCGGTAACGTTTACCAGCACTACATCTTATGATTTCAGTACTGCGCTTGCCCAGGCTTATGATGACGGGGTTAATCCACCGATGGCATCAGTAGCAGGCGGTAAGTTTGCGTTCTATGGCGGCGATGTGAACCAGGATGGCACCGTGGATGGCAGTGATGCAAATGATATAGAGATCGGTGCCAATAATTTTGATTATGGGTACAACGCAGCAGATGCAAATGGCGATGGGGAAACAGGCGGCCAGGATGCCAACATTGTTGAGATCAACGCAAACCTGTTTTTGTTCTATGCGAGGCCTTATTGATAATATTTTATAATTTATTAAAAATTTGTAATGCTGTTTATTTTTGCCGCATGGAGAAGCCAGATGGCCTTCATGCGGTAATTTTTTTTATTCTCAATACCCGTTTATTTCATTTTAATAGTGAAATGGCTAAGAGCAATGATAAAAAGACTGGTTTAACTTTAAAAAAATAGTATATATATTTGATGGGTAATATTATATTCAATATCTCCTGATACTGCTTAATCTATCTAATACAGCTTTTCTTTCCCCCAAAAAAACCAATGACTTACAAAGAGTCATCAACATTGAATTTCAACCAGGAATCCATTTGCGTTCATTTTTTCCGGCAAATATGAAAATGAGCGGATGCAAAAAGGTTAAACAGGGTAATGTCTTAAATAAAAAAAGATACTATATGAAAAAAGGGTTTCATTTCAGTTCTGCCTTAATTATTTTTCTTTTGCTAACAGCGAGTGTATTTGCCCAGGCGCCCAATGCCATTCCTTACCAGGGCGTGGCACGCAATGCAACTGGTAATATTCTGGCATCTCAGCCCATCAGCCTGCGTGTAAGCATACGCAACCTCAGCAGTAGCGGTACAGTTGTGTTCAGTGAAACGCATAGTGTTACTACCAATTCGCTGGGGCTTTTTAGTGTGAACATAGGAACAGGTTCGCCGGTAAGCGGAACACTGGCTACTGTGAACTGGGGCAATGGCGCCAAGTTCATACAGGTAGAAATGGATGCATCAGGCGGCACAGCGTATACGGATATGGGAACCACGCAACTGAACAGTGTGCCATATGCACTCTATGCAGGTAAAAGCAACGACCTGCCTGCAGGCACTGCCAACGGCAACAGCATGCGATGGAATGGGACAGCTTGGGTGGCAGACAATGCTTTGTTTAATGATGGAATCAATGTTGGTATTGGCAATGCCACACCTGTTGCTAAATTAGATGTAGCAGGTAATGTAAAAATTACAGATGGTTCGCAGGGAGCAGGCAAGGTATTGAAAAGCGATGCCACCGGTTTGGCAAGTTGGGGCACGTTATCTGGAACAGATGTATTAAGTACAGCTTTACCTCCAACTTTATCCTGTCCGGTGATAGCAGGCTCGGTGGCAACGGGAAACGGTCCTCGTTCAGTAACTGTATCGGGTAATTATGCCTATGTGGTGAATTATCTAAGCAATACCAGGCAGGCCATCAACATTTCCAATCCGACCTCACCCTTAGTGGTAGGCACGACTACCTTCGCGCCAGGATCAACTCCCTATTCAACTGCTGTTTCGGGCAACGTAGCATATTCTTTGTTAAATGGCACCAATACCTTGATAGTAGAAGACATTACCAATCCGGCATCACCCACCTATGTAAACTCGGTGGCAACCGGAAGTAGTCCGCAAAGAGTAGCCTTATCGAACTTTTATGCTTTTGTAATTAATTCCGGGAGCAATACACTGCAGGTCTTTAGCCATACTTATGTACCTCCGTTTATTAACACCCTAAGTTTAATAGGCACAGTATCATTGGGAGTAACAGGTCTAACTTCATTAGCAGTACAAGGCAATTATGCCTATGTAACAAATAGTGGCAGCAATACCATGCAGGTGATTAACATTAGCAATCCGGGATCGCCCGTTGTAGTAGGCTCGGTGGCAACGGGTACTAATCCTCGTGCTGTAACTGTATCCGGAAATTATGCCTATGTGGTGAATGGAACCAGCAATACCATGCAGGTGATCAACATTGCCAATCCGGCATTGCCCACCTTGGAAGGCACAGTGGCAACAGGAACTAATCCTAATTGGGTAGTCGTATCTGGTAATTGTGCCTATGTGACTAATTTGATCAGCAATACCATGCAGGTGATCAACATTACTAATCCGGCAGCACCCACCGTGGTGAGTACATTTGCAACAGGATCTGCTCCCCAGTCAGTAGCCGTTTCAGGTAACTATGCCTACGTGGCTAATCTAAGCAGCAATACCATGCAGGCAATAAACCTTCTCTGTTCCGGAAATTATGCTGTAACGATTAATCCTTCCACAGGTCAAACTACAGCAATAGAACAACAATGGAATAACTCAGGTACTAATATCAGCAATAGCAATGCTGGTAATGTGGGTATTGGAACCACCACACCTACCAACAAATTGGATGTAGCAGGTTCTGTAAATTCATCTACCGGTTTTAAAATAGCGGGTGTTGCAGCAAGCGGTAATTATTTGCGTGGAAATGGAACTAATTTTGTTTCTTCTTCTTTATCAGGCAGCGATTTAACAGGTATAGTAGCGATTGCTAATGGAGGTACAGGTACGAATGTGGCACCACCAAATATCAGGTTAAGTAGTAATTTCACAACAACAGTAAATACATCTACTGCAACTAATTTATCCTTTAACATGGCTACAGGAGAAGTATGGATAGTTGAAGTAAACATAACTGCACAATGTTCAAGTACCGGTGGAGTAAAATATGCAATTGCAGCACCGGCAGGTTCTGTAGTAGAAGGTTGGTTATTCTCATCAACTTCCGCCCTTACTACTTTAAGCCATCAGCGAATTACAGCCATTAATACCTTAACTACAACAGCTGTTCATACTATAGCAAATACCCCGGCACCCGATAGAATAAGTTTTACAATTGTTTGCGGAGGAACCGGTGGAACGTGCAGCATAAATGCTGCTTCAGGAACGGCTGCTCAAACTACAACCCTATTTGCCAATTCATCTTTGACTGCTGTTAAATCGAATTGATAAATATCGTATAATTATGAATACCCAAATTAAAGGTAAAATAACTCCGCTACTGGTAAAAAAGGTTTTATTAACGAAGCTGAAGCAAACCGTACGGCAGATTTTGCCATCCAAAAATTAAAGCTGGGTGAAATGCCGCCAACCATTTCTGTGGAAGAATTAAAGAAACTACATATTACCATTGAATAAATTCCAGCGTATAAAAAATTATCACTAAATTACTTAATATGAAAAAAGCAATCACATTATTTATCCTCTTCATAGGATTGATATCAGGCTCATCAGCATCCGCCCAAACAATTGCACGTTCTGTTGTTTCTACGGCAGGCGGCACTTTAACCGGCGGCGGTTACAGCATCAATTATAATATAGGCGAACCAATGATCGCTTCATTAATCACTGCTGGTAATATGATCACGCAAGGTTTTGAACAACCCGATGATGCCTTACTGAATTCCATTACGGCATCCTTTAATCTCACCGCATTCCTGGAAGGGTATTATATAGATATCAATACCATGCGCCCAACCATATTCAACCTGGGCATGAGTACAGACCCAACAGAAACCGATACAGTGCTGGTAAACCTGTGGTCGCCGGAAAACCTGCAGGATCCTGTGTATAGTTTACCTGCCGTATTGCATACTAACGGTACCGCATCCGTGCAATTTCCGGCTGCTGTTCGCGGGCATGCATATTATATAGCCGTTAAACACCGCAACCATATGGAAACCTGGAGCCACGATCCGGTAACTTTTATAGAGACCACGGGTTATGATTTCAGTACTGCGCTTGCCCAGGCTTATGATGACGGGGTTAATCCTCCAATGGCATCCGTGGCAGGCGGTAAGTTTGCGTTCTATGGCGGCGATGTGAACCAGGATGGCACCGTGGATGGCAGTGATGCAAATGACATAGAGATCGGTGCCAATAATTTTGATTTTGGGTACAACGCAGCAGATGCCAATGGCGATGGGGAAACAGGCGGCCAGGATGCGAACATTGTGGAGATCAACGCAAACCTGTTTTTGTTTTATGCGAGGCCGTATTAGGAGATGGGAGATAGAAGATTGGGATTTGCAGTTAGCTGGTAATAGCAATTATTACCAGGTCTGTGTTTGTTTGAAAATAAAATATTAGCATGGCCCTCAATCCCTTGATAAATAGCATTGCCCGGCCCTTAAGGGCCGGGCAAAAAAATATCCTTAAAGATAAATTGCCGGAAAGTCTGTAAAATGGAAAGATTATTTTCTATTACATACAACGCCTTCCCGGCAAAAAATAAAAAAGCACTCCAACAATTGAAGTGCCCAACTATAAACTCTTAACTATAAACTATTTTACTCCGCTTCCGCCACCACTTCCTTCACTTCAGGAATCATTCTTTTCATCATGCCTTCAATACCCGCTTTTAAAGTGATCATGGAAGAAGGGCATCCGCTGCAACTTCCCTGCAACATCAGGTTTACTTTTCCATCTTCGTAACTTTTAAACTGGATTGCACCACCATCCATTTCCACCGCAGGTTTTACATAATTTTCCAGCAACTCCTTGATGCGTTTTACAATATCATTGTCATCTGCACTTACGGTATTGCTGCTTTCTGTTTTCATGATGGCAACCTCATCTTCATTCACAACTGCCTTGCCTTCTTCCAGGTATTCTTTTAAAAATTGTTTGATGGTAGGTATAATATCCTGCCAGTCTTCGGTTTCCCCGGTTTTGGTAAGGGTAACAAAATTACTGGCTATAAAAACCGATTTGATAAACGGAAATGTAAATAATACCTGTGCCAGCGGAGAAGGTTTTGCACTCGCCTCATCAGGCAGATCAATACTTTTTCCCGGATACAACAATTTATTAGCCACAAATTTCATGGTTTCAGGGTTGGGAGTCATTTCGGTATATATGCTGATAACCGGGTTTCCTGTTTTGATCATAATTACAAACTTTTAATATTCAACTGCAAAAATAACCAATAATGCCCAAGATGGTTGATGTTAAGGGTTAAAATTAGTCCTCAGGGAGCGATAATTTCTAATCTCGAAAACTGCGGCCTTCTAAAAACAGCAGGGTTAAAGCAACTGAAGCTATAGCAGTTGCGTATGTAAATTAAATGTCAAAGCCATTTAAATGCTCCATTTAGTGCAATGCGATGGTTTCTTACTTAGTAACTGTTCATTAACCCTAAACAAATTATTTATGAAAAAAAATTTACTTCTTATATTATTACTCGGAAATTTCCAGGTCTTTTCATTAACACATGTTGTTTCTGTGTCTAATTTTCAATTTTCGCCGGCTAATTTAAATGTAGTGGTGGGCGATGTGATCAGGTGGCAATGGGTAAGTGGATTTCACAACAGTGAATCATTGTTTGTACCTGCCGGCGCATCTGATTGGGTTTCTCAAAATCTTACCGGTACAGGAAACTTTTATGAGTATACGATAACCACACCTGGCAATTATCAGTATTATTGCGGCATTCATGGATTGGGAATGTCGGGTTCATTTACTGCCAGCCCGGTTGTACCGGTTAAATTATCTGCTTTTACTGTAACGGGAAGGGCTAATCGTCCGTTTCTTTCCTGGACAACCCAATCAGAAACCAATGCAGATTATTTTTCCATACGCAGAAGCCTGGATGGAAATAGTTTTACAGAAATAAGCAAAGTGCCGGCTGCAGGCAATTCAACCATAGAAAAAAATTATTCTTTTACTGATATCGGTTTTTCCGGATCAGAAAAATATGTTTACTATGAAATTGCTGTTACAGATAAGGATGGAAAAGTACAGTTATCGCCAATTAAATTATTCAAAAGAACTGTAACAGTCAGCAAGATCATCACATCCATTTCTCCCAATCCGGTTTCTGAAGCAGGCCATTTAATGATCAAATTCAATGCTGATGCAACGGGCGTTCTGATTGCACGTATTACTGATATGACAGGTAAAATGGTCCTGGTTTCTGAACTGTCGGCTGCACCAGGTGTAAACAAGGGGCATATTCATTTAGGTGATTTAGGTTCCGGAAATTATGTTGTACAGTTTAACCTGAATGGGGTAACAGAAACCTATAAGCTCAGGAAAAAATAACGATCATCTAACCGGTTTTTATAATTGTCAGGGAATTTAATTTCACCTTTCATGTCCTTTTTCTTTATATAATATTTACAGTTTTTCTGAATAAATATTGTATTTGAGGTATATTTATAGAAACAATATACCATGTATATAAAAGCTTTGTTATTGGTATTATTTATTTGTTATTTCCCGGCAGTTACAATAGCACAAAAAGTAAAAAGAAAAGGCACAACGGCAACCAGGGAACAAAAAAATGTACCGGTATCAAAATATAGTATAATCCAGTTGCAGGGTAAATGGCAGGAGGTTAAACGCTTTAAAGCAAAGGATAATAGTAGTATAGATTTTACTGACAGTCTGCTGATGATATTTGCAGATACGAAAGTAACATTGAAAGATGTTACCAGCATGCGTATGACCATGACAGGCGAAGCCGAAACAGAAGC
>JAGPDJ010000133.1 GCA_018057635.1 Ferruginibacter sp.
AAGCAGGCAATGCCATCAAAGAAGGATATTTTAAATCGGGGATACTACCGGTAAGTGTAAACGAAGTTTACCTGGATGCCAAAGGAAAGAAACAACAACGTTCTTTTGTGGTTGATACAGATGAAGGCGTACGGGCAGATACATCAGTGGAAGGTTTGGCAAAATTAAAACCTGCATTTGCTGCCGGCGGATGCGTTACTGCCGGAAATTCTTCGCAAACCAGCGACGGGTCGGCTTTTGTGATCGTAATGAGCGAAAGGATGATCAATGAACTGGGGTTAAAACCCATCGCCCGTTTGGTTAATTGTGCCAGTGCAGGTGTGCATCCACGCATCATGGGTATTGGGCCCGTTGAAGCTGTACCAAAAGTTTTAAAACAGGCAGGCATGAACCTGTCGCAGATTGACCTGTTTGAACTGAATGAAGCATTTGCTTCCCAATCGCTGGCTGTGATCAGGCAACTGGAACTGAACCCGGAGATTGTAAACATTAATGGCGGCGCCATCGCATTGGGACATCCGTTGGGATGCACCGGTTGCAAACTCACTATCCAGATAACCAATGATATGAAAAGGCTGAATAAAAAATATGGCATCGTAACAGCTTGTGTGGGTGGTGGGCAAGGTATTGCGGGAATTATTGAAAATATTAATTAAAAACCGGGATTATATTTGATTCGTGGAATCAAATATAACTTAGAAATACATTACCTAAAGCCGGCGTTTTTAATGTAGTGTCAGCAAGTTGCAGCTGTAATTCATTGAACAGAAATTAGTATAAGTAAACCAATATTAAAGGTTAATCATCCAACCAAATAATAATGTTTGAAAAGTGTCCAAATGCAGATTAAAATCAGTCTGTATTGAATTTCTACCATGCGCTTTTTATGCCCTTACATACTTTTATGAAAATAATCCGGCAAAATTATTATTTTATTATTGTATACTATAATTGAAAAGTAAATACTGGAATCTACTGGCTTAGAATATAATAATGCAGCATTCCAATTTCTCATGTTTTTAATTATATTATAAATTTTGCTTTCAAGTTCTGTATCATTGACTGATGATGCTAAATTTATTTCTTGCAGCACATTGTTCTTATCAACCTTTATTCCAACTAACATCCATTGATCTTTTATTTTAGTAGTAATTCTATTTACTTCTACTTGCAATTTCGGGTAAAATGATGATATCAGAATATTATCGTCATACTCCAGATATCTAATGCCGCTTTCTCCTGGACAACCAAATGAACTTTCTATTAAACTGAGGTTTTCATTGGGATAAAATTTACTTAATTTAATTTTCGGATTTTCTGTGTATGCATAATTTGTCGAGGTTCCACTTATGAAAACACCATCCTGGTATGTTTCCTCCGCTATTGGTACACTTGCTTTGATATTTGAAAATGTCCATATGCCGTTTTTTTTACCATTAACTAAACTTCCCCATGTTTTAAAACTTCCACATTGCTTGTAATTCCTAAACTCAGTGTGCAGTTCTCCGTTTCCGTTTATAACTGTAGGGGTGCCATCTATTCTGAATGCTTCTAAAACAACTGGTTCGTCGGAATCATAGGAATAGATTTTTTCAACTTCTCCGCCTGGATAATAATATTTCCATTTACCTGTTCTTTTGTTATTATTAAAATTACCCTCCTCACTTATTTTGCCATTTTTAGAATAATAATATGCATAGCCCTCGATACTATTGTTTATCATACTGGCTTTAAAGTATAAATTACCATTCATATCAAAGTCGTGAAAATCACCAACAAAATTTACTATTGAAGAGTCCATTTTCCCTATTCTATAAAAATTTGCACATTTTTTTTCTACTATTGTACCAGTGCAGTTAAAATAAATTTTTAAACTGTCTCTGCTAAAAACCTCCACATAGTTACCAATTCTAAAATTGTCGGGAAGTGGTGATTGTGAATAAACTGAAAAGGAAATGAATACCAGCGTACTGAATAAATATGATTTTGTCATAATGCCAATAAATTTAATATTCTGACTAAATTAAAATATTGTTGCAAAGATGCTCAACTATCAGATAGCTGAAGCAATATTTTTAATTGCATCCTGTTTCAGTTTGCCAAATAACGCTTCGTCTATGCCGGCAAAATCTGATCTTTCATAAGTCTTAATAAACTGCCCGTTTTCCAGCAGGTGAATTTTATCACATATAGTCAGCAGTGGTTCTAAAATATGCGAAGACAGTAATATTATTTTATCCTTTTGTTTTAATGTGGTGAGTATGATCTCTAATATTTTGTTTGTTTCCAGGTCAAGCCCGTTAAAGGGCTCATCCAAAATAAACAATGGCTTATCCTGTTTTAAAACCGATAGAATAGCCAGTTTCTTCTTCATACCGGTTGAATAGTTTTCAATCAGTTCATCCAGTGGCAGTTTAAAGTACTCCTGTATAACATGCTGGTTAAAATCCGGGTTGGTCTGCCTGAATATTTTCAGGTATTCATTACCGGTAATCCCGGAAAAAAAATAATTCACTGTTTCCAGGTAGGCAGAATCCCTGATGCTGATGGGTGCATTGTTCAGGTATATCAATCCTGCATCCGTTTTCAATGTTTTTGCAAGCGCATTAAAAAAAGTTGTTTTGCCTGCGCCATTGAGGCCAACGATGCCATGAATAATACCAGCTGCCAGTTTAATACTAACATCATTCAACACCGCTTTATCACCATATTTTACGGAGAGTCCATTTACATCAATCATCCAGGTATTTTTTTAAATTATGCTTCGCCCTGTTGAAATACAAAAAAGATAATATTGCCGGTACAGGTAATAAATACGGCAATGCTGATCCCATTGATACGATGGCTAATGGAATATTATTTCCCGGGGTAATTTTACCGGGCATGTACGAACTATATTTAAAACACACTGCAAAAAATACGACTGACAGTTGTGCAGGTATAAAAAGCAGGTTGATCACAATACTATCATGGTTAAACAAAGTATTTACGATTAGCAAAGGTGCATACAATACGATCATGTAAAATGTGTTAACCTTTAATTTGTCTGATATGAATTTTTGAGGCGATTTGAATCCTTCCCTTAAAACCTGTAACGGTTCTGCTTCCTGCTGAAATGATGTAATAATTATGGTAAGCATCCACAAAAAAAACAGCGGCAGAATTTTAATCCAGCAGGTAACAACTGCTGCCAGGTAAAGAAAAGAAAAAGTAATATAATTTTTCCTTATCCCGCTGATCCATTCAATTTGGCCGGCTGGGATTAGTAATGATAAATTTTTGAAAACCGTGTTTTGCCTTAACCTTACATTCAATAATGGAATAACACATAACAAGAGCAATAAAAGCGGGTAACCGTACCAGCTTTTTGTAAAAATACAAGTTATTGCAAAAGGAAATGTAAGGGCCACATACTCTGAAAACACCTGCAGATAAGGGTTTGAAATGTGTTTATATATAAAAGCTTTGTCTTTCCGCTGAAATTGCAATGCCAGGCACGCAATCGCAAGGAACGCAATAACATACATGGCATTTTTTTCAAGTTCAAACTGCCTGTAAAAATAATAAGCAAGGTACCCTCCGGCGAAAATAAAAAAGAGCAGGTAAAGCCCAAGGCCGTTTATTTCCCTGATCAATTGCCTGTACCTGATATATAAAAGTGTAAATGTCATTCAGTTAGCAAATATCGCAGTTCATTAACGGGGAAATTACTCTAAAATAAAATTTATCATTAACCATTCATCCATTTCGCATACGGAATTACAAATTAAATTCCTAAATTTGCAACAACGTATCAAAAATATCTGGCAACATATCACCCTTAAAAAGTTAACCGGCGTACTGATTTTCTGTGTGCTCCTGTTAAGTATTACGCCTAAACAAACCCTGCACAGTTTAACAGCGCATCACAAAGATGAATCTTCAAAAAAGATCACTGATAAGGATAAAGTGCAGTTCAATCATTTTGGGCTTAATTGTGATTGCAACAGTATTGTTGCTACCTCACCTTTTACGGAAACATCCGTATGGCCGGAAATACAGGTGCATTCCTCCTTTTCTTTTTCCAGGGAAATACATGCAACCTCATATACATCTGCTCCTTTCATCTACTTTTCACGCCGCGGCCCGCCTTCCATTGCTTAACAGGTAAGAACACTTGATAATTATTTTTAGCCATGCTTTAAATAGCTGCTTAGTTTATCAATACCTGTATTGCGAACCATAACTTTTCTGTATGCAATTCAATTGATGCCAATCAATTGATCAAAGCTATTTATGATCTCAATTGTTTATAATGAAAAAAATAATTTTCCTGACATATATAATTTTCTCATGTTCTAATTTCTCCAAAGCTGCCGGGGAACCTTTAAAAGGTAGTTTTAGTGGCGTTATTAAAGACATGAATACCGGGCTTCCAATACCGGGTGCTACGGTATATATTGCCGATATGAAAGTTGGCAGCAGTACCAATACAAGGGGCGAATTCAATATAATTAATATCAGTGAAGGCTCGCATTTAGTTGAAGTATCACATATAGGGTACACAACCATTGCAGAGAATATTCTGATACAGGGTGATACAAAAAAGGATTTCCTATTAACAGAATCTATTATTGAAAACAATGCAGTGATCATCACCGGTGTTTCCAAAGCTACCCAACTAAAAAAAGTGCCTTTCCAGGTTTCCGTAATGAAAAAAGAAGACCTTCAACAGGCAGCTGCAACAAATATCATTGATGCCATTACCCGAAAAGCCGGTGTCTCTTCTTTATCAACCGGACCGGCCATTTCAAAACCGCTGATCAGGGGACTTGGATACAACAGGGTGCTAACCATTAACGATGGTGTTAGGCAGGAAGGCCAGCAATGGGGCGATGAACACGGAATTGAGATAGATGAAGCCAGTGTAAGTAAAATTGAAATATTAAAGGGCCCGGCTTCCCTGGTTTATGGAAGTGATGCCATGGCTGGTGTGTTAAATATTATTTCCCATGCACCTGTACAATCAAATACTATTAAAATAAATACAGGTGCAAACTACCAGTCAAATAACAGGTTAAGGAGTATTTATGGAAATATTGCAGGCAATACAAATGGTTTTAACTGGAATATTTACGGTACCAGGAAGGCTGCGGCTGATTATAAAAATAAATACGATGGTTACGTGTATAATTCAAAATTCAATGAAAGCAATGTTGGTGGTTATGCCGGATACAATAGTTCCTGGGGGTTTAGCCATTTACTGGTTAGCAGTTTTCATTTAAAAGCAGGATTGGTGGAAGGTGAAAGAGATGCTGACGGATATTTTATAAAACCAATCCCGGGAGGCCTGGAAGTTCGGGCAACAGACAGTGATTTTAAAAGCATAACACCCGGAATACCACAGCAGGATATCCAACATTTTAAAATTGCAACAGACAATAGTTTTAAAATAGGGCAAAACCGGCTAACCCTTAACGTTGGATGGCAGCAAAACCAGCGTAAGGAGTTTGGAAACCCGGATGACACAAATGAAAAGGCATTGTATTTTGATCTCAAGACCATTACCTATACCACCCAGTTTCATTTCAGGGAAAAAAATGGCTGGAAACCCTCAATAGGAATCAATGGCATGAAACAGGACAATACAAACAAAGGGCTGGAACAGCTGATACCCGACTACAGCCTGTTTGATTTTGGTGCATATGGATTTGTGCAGAAAGATTTAAAAAAGTTCTCTATAAGCGGCGGTGCCCGTTTTGATTCCCGAAATATTGATGTGGAGAATTTACTGGATGCAGGCAGCATCAAAGGAGATGCTTTCAGTAAAACATTTTCCAATTTCTCTGGTAGTATCGGTGCTACATACCAGGCAACAAAAAACTTAAACCTGAAATTAAATATTGCCAGGGCATTCCGTGCGCCGGGCATTCCCGAACTTGCATCCAATGGTGCACATGAAGGAACTACCCGGTATGAATATGGCGACAATGGCCTGCAAAGTGAAACAAGCACACAACTGGATGCAGCAATTGAATTCAGCAATGATCACTTTTCGTTTAACCTTGCAGGTTACTTCAACAATTTCAATAATTTCATTTATTACAGGAAACTGGAATCCATGAATGGTGGAGATTCTACCATAGATAATGGCGGGGAATTACTGACTGCATTCAAGTTTGATCAACGCAGGGCTTACCTGGCAGGTCTTGAAGCATCGCTGGATATTCATCCGCATCCGTTGGACTGGCTGCACCTGCAAAATACTTTTTCACTCGTATCCGGAAAATTAAAAGAAAGCATTGAGGGATCTGATAACCTGCCATTCATTCCGGCACCCAAATTATTAACAGAACTCAGGGCTGATTTTAAATCGCTGAACAAATTTGCGAAAAATTTCTATATCAAATTTGAAGTAGACAATACTTTTAAACAAACCAATCCATTTACTGCTTATGATACGGAAACAGCAACAGCAGGCTATACTTTAATTAACGGGGGCATTGGCACCGATATAGTAAACAAAAAAGGGTACACTATTCTCAATGTGAATTTTATTGCAACAAATATTGCTGATGTTGCTTACCAGAATCATTTAAGCCGGCTGAAATACGGTGCAGTTAATGGAGCAACCGGGAGAACAGGTGTTTTTAATATGGGGCGTAATTTCAGTGTAAAAATAAATATCCCAATCAGTTTAAATTTGAAAAAATAAGAGGCTTTATTAACCGCAGAGGCACAGAGGTGCAGAGGTTACGCAGAGAAAATCAATCAAGTTATACCACTCTGCGGAAACTTGTGTAACTCATTTCTCTGCGGTTAAAAGACTATTTTCTCTGCAGTTGA
>JAGPDJ010000134.1 GCA_018057635.1 Ferruginibacter sp.
CAGTACTTTAAATATCAGCCCTGTTTCAACTGCCCTTAACGGTTATGTGTTCAGGGTGATCGTTTCAGGTGTGCCTTGCGGATCAGTTACTTCAGACAATGCAATGCTGGAAGCAAATGCTTTACCTGTTGTGGTTTTAACTGCTGCTTCTTATTCTAGTATTACTCCTTATATCAGGACTACACTTTACACAACTGTTAGCCCTGCCGGTAATTATTCTTACCAGTGGTTCAGGGATGGCGTTTTAGTTCCATCATTAACTACAGACAAATTTGCGGTAACTGTTGATGATCTTGGTTCTTATGATGTGATCGTAACCGATAACCTGACTGGTTGTGCAAGCAACAGGTCTAACAGCGCATCAGTTGACTATGTTGAATCAAGTGAGCTGTTCATTTATCCAAACCCAAGCTCAGGAAGCTTCCAGGTAAGGTATTTCAGTTCTTCAAGCACTACTGCACGTACTTTGAATATTTACGACAGCAAAGGTGCAAGGGTTTATCAGAAAGCTTATACCATTACTTCTCCATATACAAAAATGGATGTGAATATGGATAATGCAGCTTCTGATGTTTACCTGGTAGAACTGAGAGATGCAGGCGGAAAACGCATCGCTACCGGAAAGATCGTGATCAGGTAATTTTAAATAATCAATACATTTTTAACTCCCGTTTTTTAATTAAAGCGGGAGTTTTTTTTATTTACGAAATGCTTTAAGGGGAAATCAACAAACCTGATTTGTTTACGATCTGATTATTTTACGAAAAACGGGAAGGCTTCATGTTGAATAAACATTTTTATTGTGTAGTTCCATCCATTTTGCAGGATCTGCAATATCAGTCCATCCGTATTTACGATAAAGCTCATGGGCATCACCCGTAAGTAAAATCCAGCGTCTTAACCCTTGTAATTCCGGATAATTCATAATGGTTTCAATAAGCCATTTTGAAATTCCATGGCCTCTTTTTTCTTCAACAATATATACATCTCCCAAATAGGCAATTGTTGAGAAGTCTGTAATTACTCTTGCGAACCCGATTTGCTTTTTTTCCTGGTAAACTCCAAAGCAAAGTGAATTATCTATTGAAGTCTGTACTTTTTCTTTTGGAATGTTTAAACACCAGTAAGCTTTGGTTGATAAAAATTCGTGAATGGCATCTATATCCAGTTCCCGCTTGTCTGTTGAAATGTAAAATCCTTCTTTGCTTATTTTAAAATCAGTCATTATCAGGTTTCTTGAATTTGAATTTTTGATTTCTAAGTTATAAATTTTATAAGTCACAATTCAAACAATTTATCATTCATAATACCAAATACCATCTTAGCTTTTATAAACTGTGAAGGCAATCCATAAAAAAAGATAAACCGGTGTTATAACAATGAATAAACTCAATTATGGCTTTAAAATAAAAGCGGGCTCCAGTATAAACAGGAGCCCGCTTTTATAAAAATATAAACTAATTAGAAATCAGCAGAAACTGTAATTGTAGGTTCTTTAGCCACTTTGCCTGCTGCAATAGCTTTACCGGTAACCTTATAATCTTCCAGTTTTACTGAAAAAGAAGATTTGCTGTTTATCTTACTTCCTTCAACTGTAATAACAGCCTTTGTTTTCACAGGGTTAGTAACACCATGAATGGTAAGACTACCTTCCACATCAGCATTGTATGAACCATCTTTTGCAAAGTTTACATCAGCAAGGTTGGTAATATTTCCTTTAAAAGTTGCTGTTGGAAACTGATCAGAATCCATCCATCCGCTGCTGTTAAAATGTTCCTGGATCATTGGATTGGTAAAATTAAAATTCTTTATTACTACTTCAAAAGCAACCGTACCTTTTTTGGTATCAAGGGCAGCTACAGCAGTTTTATTTTCAGCCTTGGGTAAAGCATCAATACTGGTTGTTGCATCAAAATCAACTGAAGCAGAAGTGGTTGTTTTCTTTTGTGCAAATAATGCACCTGTTGATAAAGCCAAAGCCAGGAATAGAGTTGTTTTTTTCATATTTGTTTTTTTGTTTTAATGATATTTTAAAATTGTTATTTCTATTTATTGATTGCACACCTTTTAAAGCTGATCAGTTCTGTTTCCAGTATTTCACTAAAGGTACCACCACTGCAGGATCCTTTGATGGAAACCTTATCACCGGCTTTTAACTTTTTTGCATCAGCCAGGTGTTGTTGCTGGAATGCGAAAATGATATATGAACCAGATTCGCTATCAATCATTTTAATATTTGTAGTGGTATCTGCGGATTCCACTTCGGAAACAGTTCCGTTAACAGCAATTATTTTTTCTGTGTATTTCTGATTGGCAAGTTTATTGTCTTTTTCAAATTCTTTTATAAAATCCATGGCATCCACCGTGAATTCAACCTTCCTGTGGGCAGTATCGGAAAATGTATCGGTAAAAAGATACCAGGCTACTGCTGCACCTGCCAATACCAGTATGATTATAAATGCACCAATTTTTTTTGTCCTGCTCTTCATAATAATAATTTATCCCCTTACTAATTACATTTGCAAATATACAATGTTTAAACATTGAAATTTATTTTTCATGTAAAATTTTATGTTAAAGTGAATAAACAAATAAAGCGGTAGTTAGTTGCAGGAATTCAGATTTATTTGGGTTTATCCGGTTGTTGGCGGAATATTTTAACTAAAAAATCATATAGTTGAGGATGTTTTTCCTGTAAAAGGTCGGGCCGTTCAAAAAAATACTCAGATACAACTGCAAAATATTCAGCAGGATTAGTAGCTGCATAAGGATTGATATCAGATTCATTTTCTCTTAATACGTCAATATTGTGACGGATCATGTTAAGCCAGGGCAGTATAGTATCATCCGGCATTATTACCTCGGGTATTCCATCAATTTCACCGTCTGTTTTATCAATCAGATGAACAAATTCATGAATGGATGTGTTGTTTTTACCGGTATTGTTCATAAAACCCTGCCTGAGTTCTGCTTTAGATAATATCATTACATGCTGAAATGCCCCTGTTCCCACTACACCCAGTATATCACGGCCACTACCCTCTTGTTGAAATTTTTCATTAAATGAATCGGGATACAGTAATACCTCATGAAGATTAAAATACTCCCATTCCGGAAATGCAAAGATCGGAATGATGGCGCTGGCAGCAATCAGTACTTTGTCCAGTTCATCAACATTAGTATTAACACCGGTTATTCTTACATTTGATAAAAAGCATTGCACCCTTTTTTCAAATTGTTCTTTTTTACCCGGATCCAGTTTATTATAAAAAGGAACAAACTCTGACAGGATCTTCGCTGAACTAAGAGGCAATGGTTGTAACAAAATTTGTTTCCGGGGCCTCATTCTTATAAAATATGCAATCAACAGCATGATTACTGCCAGGATAAGTATTAATATCAGTATTATATCCATATAAGGATGAATATAGTAAAGAGTTTTTATGTATTTAATAAATTAACATACCGGTCACTTAAAAGAATGTTCATTATATATTCTTTTGCTATAAGTTTGTTTTTATAAGAAAGCTGTTAATAGCTTAAATTTAAAAAATTCTCTTCACAAGGTTATGAAGTTCGTATTTGTAGTTATTTCATGCTTCCTGATATCCCTTAGCTGTTCTGCACAGAATAAAAATGGCAACACATCCATCGGGCTTACTTTAAGTGGCGGCGGAGCAAAAGGGCTTGCTCATATTGGAATATTAAAAGCCATCGACAGTGCAGGACTGAAAATTGATTATATAACGGGCACGAGTATGGGTGCTATCATTGGTGCTTTATATGCTGTGGGTTATAGCGGAAAACAAATTGAACAGTTATGTAAAACGCTTGAATGGGACCTGTTATTTTCTAACCAGATTCCGCTGAAAGCATTGTCAATGGAAGAGAAAAACCAATATGCCAGGTTTGCACTTGAATTGCCATATATCAACAACAAAATAAAATTGCCAACAGGTGTAATAGAAGGCCAGGAACTCAACATCAAATTCATGGAATTATTTTTTCATGTTTTTGACAAGAAAAAATTCTGTGACCTGCCGATATCATTTCAATGCATGGCTACTGACCTGGAAACCGGCAACCTCGTTGTATTAGACAGCGGCAACCTTGTTAAAGCCTTAAGAGCCAGTATGGCCATACCTTCTGTATTTACCGCTGTTTCAATTAATGATAAAAAACTGGTGGATGGCGGATTGGTTAGAAATTTCCCTGTTAAAAATGTAAGGGCAATGGGAGCCGGAATTACCATTGGCAGCAATGTAAGTGGTGGTCTTTCTACAAAAGATGAAATCATTAACCCGGTAGATGTGATCCTTCAAATGGCATTTTTTAAGGAGGCCGCAGATTTTAAGGAAGAACTGCCCCTTACAGATATTTATATTCACATGCCATTGACAAAATACAACATGACCAGTTTCAGCAGCAGCAAAGAGATCATGGAAACAGGCATTGAAACAGGTAATCAATACTATCCACAATTTAAAAAACTGGCCGACAGTATCAAATCACTAAATACAAATCCTGATACTATTAATAAAGTCACAACCGGCAAGTCTGTTTACATTCAGCAATATGAAGTAACCGGGCTTAAAAAAACTACTCCAGCGTTCTTTTTCCACCTGATGAACTTTTATGATAACCGGTATTATACTGCTCCCGAGATCAGTAAGTCAATAGTGCGGGCTTATGGTTCACGCTATTACAGCAGCATAACTTATAACCTTCTTCCTAAAAATGGCGATACTGCCAATATTGTTTTCAATGTAACCGAAAACCCGGGAACTTATTTAAAAGCTGCTGTATATTATTCTATTTTCAGGGGCATTAATGTAAACCTCAATGTTACCAGCAGGGATTTTATTATACCCAATTCTCGCAGTATGTTGTCTGTTTCACTGGGAGAATCTCTCCAATTGGAAACAGAACATTTTCAATATATCGGGCGTATAAAAAGCATTGCAGTTATTCCTGGTTTCTCCATTGACCGGTTAAGTATAAATACTTACAATGATTTTAAAAAAGAAGGGGCATATCAGCAAACTTATTACAAGGCATTTATGAACATACAAAACAGCGGAAACAATAAGTTTTCTGCGGGTGCAGGAACTGCCTGGGAGTCTGTTAACCTGAACCCGACAGTAAAATCTTTTTCAGAACAAAAAGGTTCATTCTCCTATTTAAAAACCTATGCCTATATAAATTACAATACTTTAAGGCAAACATTTTATCCAACTAAAGGAATAAAATTTAAAACTGAATTTGGACTGGTTTACAACCAACGTTCCAATATGAAAGTTTTCGAAAACGGGCTCCAGGTTCCACCGAATCTCAACTTTGATAATTTTACCAGGTTGGTGTTAGACCTGGTTACTTATGTACCGCTTCAAAAACGTTTTACTTTTTTTACTGAATTCCAGGCAGGCATTAATTTTTCCAATAAACCAAACAACCTGAATAATTTTTTTATTGGCGGAATCAATGGAAGTTTCAGAAACCAAATAAGATTTGCAGGCTTACAGGAAGCCACAGTTAATGCAGCAACAGTTGCTGCATTACAATTAGCATTGCGTTATACCTTATTCAACAACATATATATAACAACAAGAATAAACGGACTTGTTAAAGATTTCGCTACTGAAAAAAATGCCACTTCTAACAAATCATTTTTAAGTGGTTATTCACTTACGTTTGCATACAAAAGCCCCATCGGGCCACTTGAATTAAGCGCCATGTATGCAGACCAGGGAAAAAAACTACAATCTTATGTAACTTTTGGTATACCCTTTTAGTTTTAATAAAAATCTGTAAAACAGCTAAACTTTTACTTTTAGTACCTTTGTATTTAACCAAATGATGGAAATTTGAATTTTGTACAAATAACCCGCTGGAAAACGCTGATGATAATTGGGTTGTTATTTTGTTTTTTGTTTGCATCTGCAACTACCTTTCCGCAAAGTACTCAAGATAGTTCATTCAGTACATCTACGCCAGAGGAAGCCATTGAATATATTAAATCATTGAAACAACTTGCTACAAGCGCCTATTGGCCAAATATAAAGCCGGAACAATTTCTCACTAATTTAAATATAAATGTCACGAACCGTTTAAGCATGTACCCGGGCAGGGGAACTTATTTTTGCGGATATGGTGCCTTAACTTACCTGTACCTGCAGGATGATCCGTTGGGATATGTAAAATTTATGGTTAGCCTGTACCAAAATGGCAAAGCAACAATTGGCTCTCAATTAATTACACCTTCGGGGATTATAAAAAAAACTGCAGGAACCCTGAAGTATAAAGGACTGCTTGACATAAGGCCTGCTGAACAAATGTTATATCTTTCGCTAGCAGATCATTTTAAAGGATACGTAAATATATTTAACCGGCGTTATAATACCGGCGATGAAAACACATTCTGGGCTTCTGTTAACTATGCAAAATTTAACAGGATGATCCGCAAACTTCTTAACTACAAAGTGGAAGCCTGGGGAAGCGATCTGAAACAACCTGCTGTTGGCAATGTATTTGAATACATCAGTGCTGCCATGAAAAAAGGCACCGTTGCATTGTATTTAAATAACAGGATACTGCACAAGAAGAAACATGAACGTATTAAACTGGGATTGCCAACACATTATGTTATCCTGGAAAGCATCAGCAAATCTGACGATTATATAACCATGATTTTCTGGGATTATGGCGGTAAAACATTGCTGCAGTTTAAACCTGATTTCCTGCACAAAATTGTATTTGGTATTTCTATTTGTTCAAAAAACAGTACCGTTGAATAGTAAGCACATATAT
>JAGPDJ010000135.1 GCA_018057635.1 Ferruginibacter sp.
CACTGATCTTTCCTAACCCATTTTTATACCTTATCTCTGCATTTTTGATCATAAAGTCAATCAACTTCTCATTCTGTTCCAGGATTGTGAGTTTTTTTTCCAGGATGATCCATTCGTAATAAAGCTGTTTTGCGTCATTAATCAATTCATTCAGTGTTGCATTCTTTTTTTCTTTTTCTACTGATGACATGGCATTCATATAAGCTGCATCGGCATTTTGTTTCTTTTTGTTCGGGAACATTTGTTGCCCGCCAATCATATACTGGCCCATACCTGTTCCTCCCATATCGTCTCTCTTCCACATGTTTGGATTATACGGAACCATCCATAGACCTGTACTGACTTCCGGCGGCATCCAGCTTTTTGCCCCTTTGGCCGCTTCGTCCATAGAGCGGATCTCATTATTATACATTCTCACAACAGGGTGTGATGTAGTAATGCTGTCAATGACAGCATCTAATGGCATAATGGATTGACCGGAAACTAAATTTCCCAATTCAACCAAAACAAGTATTAATATTATTCTCCTATTCATTTGGTTTAGATTTAAGTACAACAGTTTTTACCTTTTTGTATGGGCGGACAAGCTACATTTCCATAGGAACAGAAAACACAACAATCGCCGGATTTTGGTTTTAACACTGTTTTACATTTTTCACAAGTATAAAAATATTGGCACGCATCCACCGGCATGTCTTTTTCTTTTTGATAACCGCATTGGGGACAGGTTATGGTTGATTTTAAAATGATTTCCATATTATTTAAGTTTTATTTCTGTGACTTTATATCCTGTTTTATCAACTGCCAATTCAATTGCTTTTATATTTGTTTTTAATGTATCAAAGGTTATGATAGCGTTCCTGTTTGCATAGGATACTTCTGATGATATGATACCGGGCAATTTATTTACTTCATGTTTTACATGTTCCTCGCAGGCGGCACACGTCATACCTTTAATTTTAACTTCTGCAATTTTATGAACCGCCCCTCCATTAATCACCATCTCTTTTGCAGGTTTGGGGTAAAAGATTTTTGAATAATAGGGGAAGGACATCATAAGGATAGCAAATACAGTTACTAAACCAAGAAATGTTTTTGTATGAATGAATTTTTTCTTTTCTGTTATTTCACATCCGCAATCGTCTTTTCTTACAGGTCTCAGTTTTTGATACCATGCAAAACCAATGGTAAGAATGGTAATGCCAATTAAATATGGCCCCAATGGCTCCAGCCAGGAAAAAGACGATGCTATTCCGCTGGTGCCAGCCAGCAAAGCCAGTACAGGGGTGATGCAACAAAGCGATGCGGCAATAGCCGTTATTATTCCTGTCCCGATTATCCTATTTTGCTTTTTCATACTTTTAATATTTTGCGTCTTGCACTCCTGCTTATTCGCACTTTCTCAAAATCATATCATCATCAGTTTATTCTTTAACATCTATTAATTCAATTTTACCTTTACGTTTTAATTCTCTTTCCTTGATCATTTCAAAAATCACCGGGGTGATCAATAATACATAAATGGTGGAGGTGATGGTTCCGCCAATTAATGGAATAGTAATAGGCCGCATGATATCACTACCAACACCAGTTGCCCATAAAATGGGAATCAATCCAAACAAACCAACACATACGGTCATTAGTTTTGGACGAAGTCTTTTTGCTGATCCTTCAATTACAAATTCCCTGATAATAGCCGGGGTTAGTGTTGTTTTTGAATTGCCATGCTTTTCCACCATGTTTTGCATGGCTTCATTGAGGTAAATTGTCATCAGCATGGCTGTTTCAATTGCCATACCGAACAGGGCAATGAAACCCACAGCAACAGCTACAGATAAATTAACGCCATAGAAATAGACCATGAAAACGCCACCTATCAATGCAAAGGGTACGGTTATCATGGTTACCAATGCCTCTTTAAAGGAATGATAAGTGAAATACAATATCATAAAGATGATAATGATGACAATGGGCATTATTGTTTTTAAAGTACGGTTGGCCCTGATCTGGTTTTCCCATTGGCCGCTCCACTCCAGGAAATATCCCTTTGGTAATTTGGTTGTCATCAGGTTAAGCTTTTGCTGTGCTTCTTTTACCGTGCTGCCCAGGTCTCTTTCCCTGACATTGAATAACACTGTGCCCCTCAACATCGCATTTTCGGAATTGATCATGGGTGGGCCGTCACTCAGTTTTATATCTGCAACAGCCTCTAAGGGAATGGGGCCAAAATTCATAGTCTGCACCTGTAATCTTTTAAGTTCAGAAAGGTTATTACGGAAATCCTGCCCATATCTTGCATTTACAGAAAATCGCTGACGGCCTTCAATGGTAGTGGTGAGCTTCATTCCTCCCAATGCACTTTCAATTACTGCATTCACATCATCCACACTTAAGCCGTATCTTCCAATTTCGTCTCTCTTTATTATTATATCTATATACTTCCCACCTGTGATAGGCTCTACATACAAATCCTTTACGCCATCAATGCCCTCCAATTCCTTTTTAATGGTTTGGGCAAACACATAAATACTGTCGAGGTTCTGACCGTACACTTTTAATCCAACATCTGTACGAATGCCGGTTGAAAGCATGTTGATACGGTTGATGATAGGCTGTGTCCAACCGTTGGTAATTCCGGGTATCTGCAACTTAGCATTCAGTTCATTGATGATATCGTCTTTGCTCATACCTTTCCGCCATTCAGCTTTTGGTTTTAAAAGGATAATGGTTTCAATCATGCTTATCGGGGAATTATCGGTCGCTGTGTTCGCCCTACCGGCTTTACCTAACACATGAGATACTTCGGGAATGGTACTGATCAATTTATCCTGCACCTGCAATAATCTTTTTGCTTCTGAATTAGAAACATCCGGCAATGTAACAGGCATAAACAATAATGAACCTTCATCAAGTGGTGGCATGAACTCAGAACCTAAGCGGGTCATCATAATGATACCGATTGCTAAAGCAACTACATTAATGGCAATGGTTGTTTTACGCCATCTCAAACACAATTTTAAAATGGGTGTATATATCTTTTCTAAAGTTCTTGTAATCGGATTTGCTATTTCGGGTTTCAATCTTCCTTTCAGCAAAAAAGAAATCAGTACTGGTGTTAATGTGATGGCAAGCACCGCATCAATCAGCAGTATAAATGTTTTTGTCCAGGCCAAAGGGCTGAATAGTTTCCCCTCCATACCTGTTAATAAAAACACGGGCAGGAAAGAAGTAACCACTATTATGGTTGAGTAGAATACACCCGGGCCTACCTGTTTAGATGACTTTTCAACGATGACCATCTTTTCTTCCGATGTTAATGGGTCTTTATTTCGTTTAAACCACTTTGCCATGATCAGGATTTATTGATGAATCGAGTTTTTTTGTTTGCGCTTCACTTATATGCCGGTAAGCATTCTCAACCATTACTATACCATCATCTACCACCACACCAATTGCTAAAGCAATACCAGTTAAAGACATGATATTGGAGGATATGCCGAACATTTGAAGGAATATGAACCCGGCTGCAACAGATATGGGCAATTGAATAAGGATGATCAGGGCGCTGCGCCAATGGAAAAGAAAAATAAGTACCACGATTGATACTGCGATCATTTCTTCGATCAGGGTACCTTTTACAGATTGAACAGCTTCCTGTATCAGCGTACTTCTGTCGTAAGAGGTTTTAAAAGCCACCCCTTCAGGCAAACCTTTTTCCACTTCTTTCATTTTTTCCTTTACTGCTGCAATTACTTTATTTGCATTTTCTCCATATCTCATTACTACAATACCGCCCACCACTTCACCTTTTCCATCCATATCAAAAATGCCAAGGCGTAATTCACCACCCATTTGTACACTACCTATATCTTTTACCCTTACCGGTATTCCTTTGTAATTATTTAAAGCAATATTCTCTACATCCTCTTTACTTTTTAAATATCCTAATCCACGAATGATATAAGCCATATCTGCCATTTCAAATTTCCGCCCTCCCACATCATTGTTATTGGCTTTTACTTTATTCATCACATCCATCAAAGAAATATTGTAATACTGCAATTTAACCGGGTCAACTATTAACTGGTATTGCTTTTCAAAACCCCCAAACGATGCAACTTCTGCTACACCAGGAACGGTTTGCAATGCGAATTTTATGTACCAATCCTGCAAGGCCCTTTGTTCGCCAAGGTCCATTTTAGGTGCATCCAGGTGATACCAATAAATGTGACCTACTCCTGTACCATCGGGCCCCAGTGAAGGTGTTACGCCCTGTGGTAATAAACGTTGTGCAAAATTCAACCGCTCCAGCACTCTTGTACGTGCCCAATAGATATCAACATCATCTTCAAAAATCACATACACAAAACTCATCCCAAACATAGATGAACCCCGGATGTTTTTAATTTTTGGGATCCCCTGAAGATTACTCACCAATGGATAAGTAACCTGATCTTCTATTACCTGCGGACTGCGGCCCATCCATTCGGTGAAAACGATCACCTGGTTCTCACTCAAATCCGGAATGGCATCAATTGCATTTTTTTGGATGGAGTAAATGCCATACGCAAACAGGCCGCCGGCAATGAGCAGCACGATTAACCTGTTGCGTAAAGCCAGTTCAATTAATTTTTGAACCATGATGATGTTTTAATAATTATTTAATCACTTCCTCTACTGTTCCGCAGGTAAGCATTTTAGAGCCGAAGTAGGGATTCTTTACTTCCTTCATTTCACTTAACCACATTGCACCCTGGTTTTCGTTGTACATGGGGCAATGGTCATGATACAGTGAACGGCCAGCACCAAAATTCTTTATCAACTCATACACTACCTCACTCAGCATTGCAAAATGCGAACGCTGATGACTGATCTTATCGCCGTTCTTTGCGATATGCTCCGCATGTTCTTTCAGTTCCTCTTCATTTTTATCATAGGCAGTTTTTTGTTCAGCCGTTAATAAAGACTTATCCAGTTTGCTGATAGCAGCTTGCATTGCTTTTGCTCCATTGGCAGCCTCACTGCCATTGTCATTTGCCAGCGCATTTTTTATATGCAGGTAATGATCAACCATTTCTTTAAAGGAAGCTGCTGCTTTTGCATCTACATTGGTATAGGCAATTGAAACAGCTTTCACATCTTTATCATCTGTTTCAGTTGCATGTTGAGCACTGTCTTTACTCATGTTGTTCATATCATGCTTGTCAGTTTCATTTTTGCTACCACTATTATTACAGGCAGTAATTACAATAGTACTAATGGCCAATATGCTGAAGAATATCTTTTTCATTTTAATATTTTTTTAGATTATTTATTTGCTGGTTTATTAATGCTGCTTTTCACCTTTCATTTCTTCCTTTTTCCTTTCATATTGACAGCAGCCAGGTAATTTTTCATAAACTTTATCATCTGCTGTGTATTTTTCTGTATCGTGGCCTACTGCTGCAATTTTCTTTTGAATATCATCATTGCTTATTTTGGAAACATCATATGCTACTACCAACAATTTAGTCTCTGTATCCCAGGCAGCGCTGGCAATACCGTCAATTTTTAAGGTTTTTTGAATGCGGCTTTTGCACATACCACATTCGCCGGATACTCTAATAGTATCAATCTTTGTTTGTGCATTAACGGAAACAGACAACATAATTACGGTAGCTAACATCAGTATTTTAAGCGATTTCATATAAACTTATTTTTGAGTGTGGGAAATAAATACGATAACCTGGCATATATAAATGCCAACAGGCCGGCAAAATATTGCCCGGCCTCAATTAAGTATAAAATCTTAAATCAGGAAAACACAATTGCGGATGTATACCGCAACGCCGGCACTTCGAGGAGGTGCATGGCTGATAGCATTTTGTTTTGTAACACAAGAAAAGTTCGGTAATGGAAATTCTATATAAGAAAGAGGTAATGCTACTGAAGTCAACTGGATCAACAGAAAGCCTGCTTCAACTGTTTTCTGGTCTGTATGGCCCTTTACGAATTTTTGTTCATCTTTACAGCACCCGTTGTCTTTTTCATTGGCTTTTTCCATGCCGCATTTGCCACAGGTTTTGGAATCATTATGCCCAATTCCCCAATCAGCCAATTCGCCCATACAATAATGCATATATATTGTAGCACCGGTTGAAGTGGTGATGTACAAAAGGGCTAATATGGCAACAATGAATTTTTTCATTATTAATACTAATACAAAAATATAACTATTTTAATCAACATTGTTACATAATTCTACTTATTTACCCAGCGGTTTTTGTTGATTTATACTATTGTTAATAGCATTATGCCACTCATGACTATCATCAGCCCATCTTCTATAATGGTGATTGTACTCATTGGCAGGTTAAATACATCACCGAGGCAAGCACATTTTATTTTACGTTTATTTAAAAGAGATTGTACCACGCCAATAAGGCTTACTGCCATTACCAACAAAGTAATGCTATTGGTAAGGATGGGGTTAAACTCTGTAAGAAATGCAAGACCTAAAGCTAGTTCAACAAAAATATATACATAGCCCCAGCCATTCCATTTTTTAGCCACAATGTCGTACATGGCATAGCTTACTGTAAAGCCATTAAGGTTTAGTAATTTAAAAAAGGAGAAGACCAAAAAGAAGCCAGCCATGAAATGATTCATCCACCGCATCAGGACAAACTCACCATGTCCAATTTCTACCAACAGCGAAATGCCGGTAACGTATGCAAATATCAGCAGTACAGGTTTATAGGTTGATATCCATGATTTATCTACTTCATCAGCAACTGCAGAAACAGCATGGTGCTGGTTAC
>JAGPDJ010000136.1 GCA_018057635.1 Ferruginibacter sp.
GTCAGGCTCCGGGAACTATATATATCTATCCGTATGATTCAGAATATCATAAATGGCTTGCCCGAATCTGCACTGGTTACAGAAACAAAAGCATTTCCTGATGGTGAAGCAGTAGTAAGGCTGGAAGCGCCAAGGGGAGAACTTTTCTATTATGCCAAGGGGAATAAAACACAAATGCTGGAACGGCTGAAAATCAAGGCTCCTACTTTTTCAAATGTGGCAGCCATGGTTGAAGCGTTTACAGGCAATGAGTATGGAAGTGTTCCGGCTATTATTGCTTCTTACGATCCTTGCCTGTCATGCACATCGAGGTAAATGATTTTTTTGGTATTGATAAATTTTTTAATAAATGAAAACATTCTTTAAAGCAATTGGTAATTTATTCCGCAAACCGGTTACTATAAAATATCCTTATGAGAAAACATTTATTCCCGATGATTACCGCGGTTTGATTGGTTTTGATGAAAACCTTTGTATCTGGTGCAGGCGTTGCGAAATGGTTTGTCCGCCCGGTGCCATCGTTTTTTCACAGGATATGGAAGGGAAACAAACCTATCACTTTAACCGGGCTGTTTGTATCTATTGTGCAGAATGTGTTCGGGCTTGCCCGAAAGAAGGAGCTATTTTTCAAACCAATGAACCGGCCGGTTTTGCCCTTAAAGAAGAGAATATCAATAATGGGTGGAATAAACTTTTTGATGATGCTATTAAAAGCCGTGCTGCTTATGCTGCTGAAAAGAAAAGGCTTGCCGCAGAAAAAGCAACGGCAGAAAAAAAGGAAGTTTCAAATAATGGCACAGCATCAACAGAACAATAAAGAAATATTATTATTTCAATATGCATGAACTTTCCATAGCCCATTCCATTTTATCCATCGCAGAAAAAGCAGCAGCTGCAAATAACAACGGCGTTGTAACGGCAGTCGGTTTACAGATTGGCGAATTAAGTGGTATTGAAACCGATTCACTTGAATTCGCTTTTTCGGTAATTCGTGATGGTACCCGTCTTCAACAGGCGGCTTTGAACATTGAAATGATAAAAGGGGAAGCGCAGTGCCTGGATTGTAAACATATTTTCCCTTTAAGTAATTATGCTGTATTGTGCCCGATATGTAGCAGCAACGCTGTAAAGATCCTGAAAGGAAAAGAGATGAAAGTGGTAAACATTACCATGGAAGACTGATGCTTCTGGAAAATGTAATCTTATTATATAGCCTTGTTCTGTTCCTGGGAATTCTGAATTTGGTAAGTAATTACCTAAGAATAGTTGTTTTCCATACTGCAATCCGTCTACTGATAATAATCATATTCTTTCATGATCCTCTTTATAAAATCATAACCCTTATTTTTCGAAATTAGCATATAGCTTGATCATAAAAACCGGGCCATGGAAGAAAAAAATAATAACACGGCGGTCAAAGAAAGGAAAGTAAAAGGAAAGGTTGAGATCGATATTCAGAAATGCAAGGGTTGCGAATTGTGTACTGTAGCATGTAAAGAACATGCATTGACTTTATCAGATACCATTAACATCAAGGGTTACCGTTACATCATTGCCAACAATGATGTTTGTACCGGTTGTGTGAATTGTGCACTCGTATGCCCGGATGCAGTGATAACTGTTTACCGTACTCATCCCACCAAAAAACCGGTTGATATAACACCTGCTGATATCCGTGATCAGTTACAGGCAATAGCAGAACCGGGAAAAAAGTAACAATATGCTTGAAACTAAATTAATGAAAGGAAATGAAGCCATGGCAGAAGCTGCTATACAGGCAGGCTGCGATGCTTATTTCGGTTATCCCATTACCCCGCAATCGGAAGTGTTGGAATACCTTGCCCGTGAGATGCCAAAACATAACAGGGTAGTGATGCAGGCAGAAAGTGAGATCGCTTCTATTAATATGGTTTATGGTGCTGCCGGTGCAGGTTTCAGGGCCATGACCAGTTCTTCATCACCGGGAATCAGCCTGATGCTGGAAGGAATCTCTTACCTCGCAGGTGCAGAATTACCCTGCCTGATCGTAAACGTGAACCGGGCTGGTCCGGGATTGGGAACGATACAACCCGGACAGGGAGATTATTTTCAATCTGTAAAGGGTGGTGGACATGGTGATTACCACCTCATAGTTTTGGCTCCGGCTTCTGTGCAGGAAATGGCAGATTTCGTTTACCTTGGTTTCGACCTGGCAGATAAATACCGTAATCCTGTGTTGATCTTATCAGACGGGGCCATCGGGCAGATGATGGAGAAAGTTCAATTTAAACCCTACACGAGGCCGTTAGTTGACAAATCATCCTGGGCAACCACCGGCAAGCCAGCAGGGCGTGAACGTAATTACATCACTTCCTTATTCATTCAACCAGAAAAAATGGAACAGCATAACCTGAAGCTGGAAGCGAAATTCCAGGAGATCAGGGATACTGAAGTGCGTTTTGAAGAGTATAATACTACCGATGCTGAATATATTTTTGTGGCTTATGGTTTAAGTGCAAGGATTTGCCAGAAAGCCATGGACCTTGCCAGGGACAAAGGCCTGAAAGTTGGTTTGCTAAGACCCATTACTTTGTATCCATATCCGTATGATCGTTTATTGGAACTGGCAGACCAGGTGAAAATGATGCTTTGTGTAGAACTCAACAGCGGACAAATGGTAGAAGACGTTCAATTGGCAGTAAAAGGAAAAATACCTGTTACATTTTTTGGAAAAATGGGCGGTATGATGCCAACCCCGGAAGAAATATTACATCATTTGGAAAATTTAATACAGCCATATTATGCAAACGGATGAACATGTATTACCCGAAACGGCATTGGAAGTAAAAGCGCCGGTTTGTGGTGCTGATGAATATGAAATGGTTTACCACAGGCCCGAAACGATGGTGGATGTGAATATGCATTATTGTCCGGGTTGTGCGCATAGCCTGGTGCATAAGCTGATTATGGAAGTAGTGGAAGAATTAGGTATACAGGAACAAACCATTGGTATTGCTCCTGTAGGCTGTTCAGTGTTTGCATATGATTACATGAATATTGATATGCAGGAAGCGGCACATGGAAGGGCTTGCGCCGTTGCTACAGCTATCAAAAGGCTGATGCCGGATAAATATGTATTTACCTACCAGGGTGATGGTGACCTGGCTGCTATCGGTATCGCAGAAACGCTGCATGCCATCAACCGTGGAGAAAACATCCTGATCGTTTTTATGAACAACGCTGTTTATGGAATGACAAGCGGACAAATGGCTCCTACCACGCTGGCAGGAATGAGAACCACTACCAGCCCTGATGGCCGTGATGCCAGTTATTATGGTGCACCTATTAAAATTGCAGAACTGATGGCCCAGTTGCCCGGTTCTTTTTATGTTACCCGGCAGGCTGTGAACAGCGCCAATGCTGTAAGGAGGGCAAAAAAAGCTTTGCTTAATGCATTTAAATACCAGCAATTGCACAAGGGTACCTGCCTCGTTGAAATTATAGGCAATTGCCCTTCCAACTGGAAAATGACCCCATTGGAAGCATCAAAATTCATTGATGAGGAAATGGTGAAAACATTTCCATTAGGTGATATTAAAATTCCGGATGCAAATGAAATTAAAAAATTAATGGAGGAAAAATAATCATGTTAGAAGAACTCATCGTTGCAGGATTTGGCGGACAAGGCGTTTTGTCGCTCGGTATGACACTTGCCTATGCAGGCATGATTGAAGAAAAGGAAATATCCTGGATGCCATCTTATGGCCCGGAAATGAGGGGAGGCACTGCTAATTGCATAACCATACTCTCAGATAAAAAGATCAGTTCACCCATCATTTCATTGTTTGATTCGGCCATTGTTTTAAATCAGCCGTCAATGGACAAATTTGCGGCCAGGGTAAAACCCGGCGGATTGCTGCTATATGAATCAGGTAATATTTTCAAACCCTTAGAAAGAACAGATATCGACATTGTTGGCATACCAGCAACAACCGAAGCATTGCTGATGAAGAATGCGAAGATCATGAACATGATCATGCTGGGAGCTTATTTAAAACTGAAGCCGGTTGTAAAACCCGGATCAATTTTGCTTGCATTGGAAAAAGTGCTGCCGGAAAAATACCACTACCTGCTTGAAATTAATAAGCAGGCTTTAGATAAAGGTGCATCAATGGCCATGCAGCAACCTGAGAATACTGTTGCGTGATTTTTATTTTTCTTCTTATTGTTTCGCACACGAACCAAAGAAGCTATCGTAGCACGCGAAACAATGTTCCTTACTCAGTTGCTCAACTGCTTACGACAGCCAAACCCATTAACTTATCCATACATATTGTTTTATCTTTGCTTTGTAAATCATACATCATGACACCCGAAGAACTGGCCAGTTTAAGAAAAGACTATACAATGAATGCCCTCAATGAAGCGGATATGGCAGCAACTCCCATTTTGCAATTTGAAAAGTGGTGGCGTGATGCAGAGATGAGCCAGATAACAGAAATGAATGCAATGACGCTGGCAACAACTGCACATGATGGTATGGTAGATGCCAGGACGGTTTTGATAAAGGCTTTTGATGAAAAAGGTTTTGTTTTTTTTACCAACTATAACAGTTCTAAAAGTTCGCAGCTTGAATTCAATTCAAATTGTTGTTTATTATTTTTCTGGAAAGAACTGGAACGGCAGGTACGCATTAACGGTATAGCTGAAAAGATATCAACTAAGGAAAGTATTGAGTATTTCGACAGCCGCCCCGATGGCAGTAAGATAGGTGCCTGGGCATCACCGCAAAGCATGGTGGTGGCAGGAAAAACCTGGCTGAAAGAAACATTTGAATACTATGCAGAACGATTCAAACATGGTCATATACCAAAACCGCCACATTGGGGTGGTTATCGCGTAAAGCCCATACGGGTTGAATTCTGGCAGGGGCGACCCAGCCGCATGCACGACAGGATTTTGTATACAGAAACTGAAGCCGGAATATGGATGCACGAAAGATTAGCTCCTTAATTTTTGTGTTTAACAGATACAAGTATTAAATTTTTTGCACGATACAGTATTGACTGTATTTCTTCACTGCTATCTTGTCCATTTTGCAACACTTTCAATGAACAATGTTTGCTGATCTATAAAAACACTGTGTGAACAATTTTCTAAATAAAGAAAGTTGCTTTCACCCAGCATAGTTGCCAGTTTTGATGTTTGTTGTTCAGAATACAGCCCGTCTTCTTTTCCATAAATACCATGAATACTGACTTTCTTTTTTATTAAACTATTTATGGTGGTTGTTAAATCAAGTGTTGTGTAATGTTCGTTTTTCCAAAACTTTGAAGGCGGAACTGTCGTCATCTGGTATGTAAATTTAACCAATGAGTCTTTTTGCATGCGCTTATAAATCTGTTTGGCTTCATCCGATAATTTTTTAGGCGAATAAAAACCATTTTGCATGGCATGTCCAAAACAATAAGTACTATAATCTAAGGAAGCAGTATCAATGGCTTGAAGCATATTGATATAATTCAGATTGATGCTGTCTTTTTTCTTAATATATATATCTTTTGAACGGCTGATGATATTCCGATAAGTTTCCTGTAACGAAACAGGAGCGCCCACAAGGAACAGGTTGCTGACTTTGCCCGGATATTTTTCAGCAAAAAGTACAGCAGCCATACCGCCGAAACTATGCCCGATCAGCGATGCTCTCGTGATGGAATATTTTTCATAGATATTATTAAGATCATTAAATGTTTCCGCGAAAGTATAGGAAGCATTTGAATCTTTAGAACGGCCTTCACCCCGCCTGTCGTACACGATCACAAAATAGCCGCTGTCTGCCAGTCGTTGTGCTGTAGTTATTTCAAATGCAGCACTGTTATATCCCGGTCCGCCATGTAAAAATATAACAGGTTTTGATGTTGGGTCACCAAATGATTTGAGGTAGAGACTTTGTCCGGAAGTTATATTGGTTATAACGAGTAAGCATAATGTTTTTAATAATCTTATCATGTGTATGTTTGAATTAACTGCTGAATCAGTTCATACTGATCAGTTATGATTCATTTTATTTCTTCTTTGCTTTTTTTTGTGTTGCTTTTTCAAGATTTATTTTCACACGGTATTTTACGATCCTGGTTATCAAAGAAAGCGGCAAAGGTTTATCAAGGGGAAATTGAACAGCTCCTTTTGAGTGCTTGTATTTTGCTATATCTTTTTCAAATGCCTCTAAACCAGACGGGGCAGGGTAAAAGCCAATATGGTGTTTGTAAGCTGCAAAATGTACAAGGTTTCCTTCCAGGTAATAAGTGGGCATGGCATAACTTATTTTCTCTGTAGCTGCTGGTGCTGCCTTTTTTATAGCATTTCGAACTTGTTCCAGCAATTGCTGAACATCTTCAGGGAAGCCGGCAATGTATTCCGGTATACTCTCAGGGATTTTTTTCATCAGTTTTAAATTTATACTGGTTGAATAGGTGAAATCTGCTTTGTTAGATAAAACTCAACAGGTTACGATTTTACGTAATAAATATAAACATTTCTCTTTTCCCTTTTTCATTTGTAATTTCATCCGGCATTAAATAAATAAAAATAACCTATATGAATACAGATAAAAAAGATCAACCCGGCGAAGAAAATGAAATGGATGCCGAAATAAGTCCGGAAGAAAGAGAGATGATTGATGAAAGTTTTGAGAATATGATTTCGCGTGATAATGATAATTTGAAAAGATCTTCGCTTGATAATACGGATGCGGATGGTTTACCACTCAATGAAAATAGTTTTATTGACGATTTTACCGGTGAAGG
>JAGPDJ010000137.1 GCA_018057635.1 Ferruginibacter sp.
CCTGGTATACTCCCGTGTTGATCTTAAAATATGCTGTAAACTCAAAATGGGCCATTGCAGCAAGAGGTGAATATTATGATGACAGGTATGGTGTAATTATTGCCAGCGGCACCCCCAATGGATTTAAAACTGCAGGCTATTCACTGAATGTAGATTATGCACCAATAAGTAATGTTGTAATCAGGCTGGAAGCAAGAACACTAAACAGTAAAGATGATATTTTTTCTACAGGAAACGGGGTTACAAATAATAATACCTTTATAACTTCTTCTATTGCAGTAAGTTTTTAATTATGCCAGAGCAGGAAAAAAATGCAGAACACTTTTTAAACCTGATACGTAAAAGCAGGCGTGGAAAGTTTAAGATTTATATTGGCATGAGTGCCGGTGTGGGTAAAACATTTCGTATGCTGCAGGAAGCACAAACATTGCTGAGAAACGGTGTTGATATTAAAATAGGTTATATAGAAACCCATGGCCGTAAAGAGACACATGCATTACTGGAAGGCTTACCCGTAATTCCCAGGAGAAAACTATTTTACAAAGGGAAAGAACTGGAAGAGCTGGATGTACAGGCTGTAATTAACCTGCACCCGGAAGTGGTGATCATTGACGAACTGGCTCATACCAATATTGAAGGCAGCAAAAATGAAAAACGCTGGCAGGATGTAACAGACATCCTGGATGCCGGCATTAATGTAATAAGCGCAGTAAATATTCAGCATATTGAAAGCCTGTACCAGGATGTAAAAGAAATAACAGGCATTGATGTTGCAGAACGCATTCCCGATAGTGTGCTGCAACAGGCAGATGAAGTAGTGAATATAGATTTAACAGCAGATGAGCTGGTAACCAGGTTAAAAGAGGGTAAAATATATACGGCAGATAAAATAGAACTGGCCCTGCGAAATTTCTTCCAGGGTGAAAAGATATTGCAGTTACGCGAACTGGCATTAAAAGAAGTAGCTTCCCAGGTAGAAAGAAAAATTGAGAATGAACTACCCAGAAACGCCCACCTAAGACAAGAACGCTTTCTTGCCTGCATCAGCAGCAATCATGAAATTGCAAAAAAAGTGATTAGGAAAACCGCCAGGCTTGCTTCATATTACAACAGCAATTGGTATGTATTGTATGTACAAACCACTGCTGAAACAGCAGACAAGATAGCATTGGATAAACAAAGGCATTTAATAAACAACTTTAAACTGGCAACAGAATTGGGAGCGGAGATCATTAAAGTTAAAAGCAACCAGGTAGCAAAAGCAATCATGGAGCAATGTGATGAAAGGCATATCACCACGATATGTATTGGCAAACCGCATTTGAATTTATTTAAAGTAATTATGGCAACGAATGTTTTTAACGAGTTGCTTAAAAAATTATCAACCAATGATATTGACCTGGTGATATTGAGTTAATGTAAAAAAGACTGACTATTATTAATACCAATTTATAAAAAGTGAAAATCAAGGCTAAACTTTTAATGGGAATAGGAGCGTTGTTTGCAATGATTGCATTATTGATCGTTTTAAGCAGCCTGTTCATCAATAAACTTTCGGGTGAAACGAAGAATATTTTAGTTGCCAACTATAATACACTGGATTATTCCCGGCAAATGCTTATTGCGCTGAATAATGGAATTGAAAACCCGGAATCAATAAAATTATTCCAGGAAAATCTTAATGGCCAGCAAAATAATATTACTGAAGCGGGAGAAAAGGAATTAACAGAAAAACTGGTAAAGAATTTTGAAAAATTAAAACAATCGCCGGCAGAAGCAGTAATGTTAAGAAATGTTCAGAAAGATATAACTGATATCATGCACCTGAATATGCAGGCGATACAAAGAAAAAGCAGTATTGCACAAAGCACAGCAGACAGTTCTATATTCTGGGTTACGCTTGTTGGCACCATTTGTTTTCTGATAGCATTTATATTATTGGTGAATCTTCCGGGTAATATTGCAAATCCTGTAAAGGAACTGACAGGCAGTATTAAACAAATAGCGGCCCAAAACTATTCCCAGCGGGTGCATTTTGAAAAACACAATGAATTTGGAGAACTGGCAACAGCTTTCAACAGCATGGCTCAAAAGCTGGAAGAGTACAAAGCAGGGAATCTTGAAAAGCTGATGATAGAAAAACGGCGTATAGAAACGCTGATCAATAATATGAAAGATCCGGTTATCGGTTTGAATGAAGCAAAGCAGATCATTTTTATGAATGACAACGCCTTAAAAATTACCGGATTGCACAAAGAAGACGTTATAGGCAAATCGGTACAGGATATTTCGGTAAGCAACGACCTGGTTCGTTTGTTAATACAGGATCTTTTTATACCTGAAAATAAATCCGGGGAAAATAAAAAAGCACCGATAAAGATCTATGCTGATAACAAAGAAAGTTATTTTGAAAAAGAAATTATTCCAATTAAAATAATTCCAACCGGCGAAAGCGAAGAAAAGCTGATCGGAAATGTCATCCTGCTTCAGAACATCACACCATATAAAGAACTTGATTTTGCAAAAACTAATTTCATAGCCACAGTTTCTCATGAATTAAAAACGCCCATTTCATCCATAAAAATGAGCCTGCAGCTTTTGGAAAATGAGCAGATAGGAAAAACAAATGCTGAACAAAAGAACCTGATTGAAAGTATTAAAGAAGATACAACCAGGCTACTGAAAATAACCGGTGAACTGCTTAATATGACGCAGGTTGAAAGTGGTAAAATTGAACTGGGAATGATTCCGGTTGAACCGGCTGAAATTCTTGAATATGCCGTTAAAGCAAATAAATCACAAGCGGAAGAAAAGAAAATAACATTTCAAATAGCTGTTCCTGAAAAAATTTCAAAAGTGATGGCCGACAGTGAAAAAACAGCCTGGGTATTAACAAACCTGGTTTCAAATGCAATCCGGTATTCTTACGAAAACTCAGTTATCTGCCTGGATATAGCAGAAACAACAAACAACATTTTATTTTCAGTTACCGACACCGGCCAGGGAATTGCACCACAATACCGGGATAAAATTTTTGATCGATATTTCCGGGTACCGGGAACTAAAAAAGAGGGAACCGGGTTAGGGCTTTCAATAAGTAAAGAATTTATTGAAGCCCAGGGCGGCAGTATTACTGTGGAAAGTGATTTTGGAGCCGGAAGTAAATTTACCGTTTCACTTAATAAAGCATCGGTTTAACAAAGAACAAGGTTTTTATAAAAGAAAGAGAACTAACCAATACAGCAGGCGGTATTAAGATTCAGCCCATGATTTAAAATCAGAAATTTTTTCGCGGCTGATGATGATGTCTTCTGTGGTATTAATTCCTTTTAGCAAAACTTTTAACCTGTTATTGTGGTAAGGTTTTACCTGTTCAATCATATCTGCATGAACAATGAACTTCCTGTTTAACCTGAAAAAATGTTTGGGGTTTAACATAATATCCAGTTTTTCTATGGTATAGTTTATAACAAAACGATTGCCTTCGCGGTCAATCAGGAAAACAATTTTATTGTCAGCAGCAAAATAAGCCACTTCATTTTCCTGGATAAAAAACATGCGTTGTCCAACTTTTGCAAGGAACCTTGATTTGTAACTGGATGCTGCAAATCCGTCTTTGAATGATTCCAGTAAATGACTGTAATCCTGTGGCATAAAAGAACTGGAAAGTGATTTGTATTTATTGAGGGCTTTTGCAATAGCTACTTCTGATATGGGTTTTAACAAATAATCAATACTCAGGTGTTGAAATGCATCAATGGCATAATTATCATACGCGGTTGTAAATATGATTGGTTTCTGAAGCTTTGTTTTTTTTAAAATGTCAAAACTATGCCCGTCCGATAAGTGTATGTCCATTAACAACAGGTCAGGGTGCGTTTTTTTATTCAGCCATTCAACCGTTTCTTCTACGCTTTCCAGGCAACCCAATATTTCTATGGATGGATCGTATTGTTTTACCAGCAGTTGTAATTTTTCTGCAGCCAGGCTTTCGTCTTCAATAATCAGTATTTTCATAATGATTAGTTTAAAGTTATTAACGGAAGTGTTACAGTAAAAGTTTCTGTTGATTGCTCAATGATTACTTCCCTGCCGCTTACGAGCAGGTATCTTTTAATAATATTCTTCAGGCCAATGCCTGTTGAGATTTCATCGGGCGTTCTGGCCTGGAGGTTATTGGTAACCACAATTGTATTGTTTCCATTTGCGTGCACATCAATATGAAGTGGCCTGTTACGGCTTATTACATTATGCTTTACAGCATTTTCTATCAACATCTGCATAGAAGCCGGAATTACATAATACCTGTGATAGTTTTCAGGGATATGCATGTTAATCACAAGCCCTTCCGGAAAACGTTTTTGCAACAGGAAAATATAAGGTTTTGTGTGTTCTATTTCTGTTTCAATATCTACCAGTTCTTTTTCGTGGTTGTTTAAAATGTACCGGTAAACTTTTGAGAATTCTTCTATAAACCGGTTGGCTTCATTGTTGTTTTTCATAACAAGGGCCGAAAGTACATTCAGGTTATTGAAAAGAAAATGCGGGTTAACCTGGCTTTTTACCAGTTGCAATTCTGCCTGTGCTGTTATTATTTTCAGTTCTTCTGCTTCCATCCAGGTATTTTTATATTCTTTGAAATAGAAAAAGATGGCGTTGATCAGGTGAAAAAGCAGGTTAGCCAGCCAGGCGTAAATGAGGTTTAATTTTAGTGGTATGATGGTTTCGGTTAAGGTATGATCGTGTAAGATCATACTCACCGGAAAAATTATCATTAAGGCTATCAGGGTTGTGGCCAGGCAACCGCAAATGAAAAACGTTACCAGCGCCTTTATTTTGTTTTTTTGATTAGAAAGGTATTTAGTTAATGTTTTCTGGATCAGCCTGTTAGATTCCCATACGGCTAATGTAATGGCAGTAATAGTACCCAATGCATAATACCATTCAATATCCAGCTTAAAATAAAAGTATACATCACATAAAACAGTGTTTATGTAAGTATATAACGAAAGTGCTAGTATGAATAAATACCTGTATCGGTGGCTGAACATGGTTATTACATTAAAATGCATCAACGGTTTTACAAGAATTTTGTTCACCGTTGATGCATATTTATGGTTTAAAATAGAATTATTGAGGCAATAGTACCCTGTCTATTACATGTACGGTTCCATTGGTAGCAACAATATCTGTAGCGGTTATGTTAGAAGCATTTGAACCATTTGATAAACCTGTAACTCTTGCCGGCGGCAATGTGATCTTAACGGTTTGGGCCCCACCCAAAGCAGTTACTGGTGTGCTGTTGTTTACGAGGTCGCAGGAGAAAACCCTGGCCGGTATAACATGGTAGAATAATATTTTTTTAATGGTTGCAGGATCTGCAGCATTGATAGCTGCCGCATCAGGAAATCCTGCTGCAATGAAAGCTGCATCTGTAGGTGCAAATACGGTGAACGGACCAGCACTGGTGAGTGCATTGCTTACTTCATTTGCAGGAGTTCCGGCATCAGCACGAAGCACAGCAGCTACGAGCAAACTAAATCCCGGCGTTGCAATTGCTGTTTCCCGGATATTTCCAACCGGTGGTAATAATACCTTGCTTACTGCATGAATTACACCGTTTGATGTACTTACATCAGCAGTTACAACACTTACCCCGTTGATGAATACCCCGGCAGCGGTTTTAGTAGCATATAACTTATTGGTATTAAGTGTGGTCTTTTCAATATTAGCAGTGGTGATGGCACTAGCCGGGATCCTTTCTGCCAGCACATGGTATTGTAATACGGATTTTAATTTAGCAATATCAGCAGGACTGGTGAGTGCATTGATGCTTGCTTCGGAATATCCAATTGCAGTGAAAGCACTGTTTACCGGTGCAAAAACAGTCAGGTTTGGCGTGTTTGCCAGTGCATCTGTGAGCCCGGTTTTTACAACGGCAGCAACCAAAATGCTGAAATTTGGATCTGACTGGGCAGTTTCTACTACATTCTTAGCTGCAGGTGTAGGATCATCATCTTTATCGCATGATGTGAATACGGTTGTTAACAAACCGAATGATAGGAGCAGCATCAGGCTGCGGAAGTTGAATATCTTTTTCATGATTTATGTTTTGTGTATGATATAAACAATCGGCCATTCCTTTTGTCTGCAGCATCAGGACGAACCGGCATAAACGCAGCGTGAAATGTGTTATTTTAAGTATGAATTAATGAAGTGGCTGGGTATAAATGTCTAAAAAAGCAAGCTTTGATTATTTTGAAGGCATAAAAATGCCACAGATAAATAATTACTTATTAATATATCTGTGGCAGGCATTGCTCCTTAAAACCGGGTTTTAAAAAGCACTTATATAAATGGATACTTTAGATACTCCAGCTCATTCCCCCGTCTTTCTCATCTTTTAACAAAACACCGGCCTGGTTCAGCTGGTCTCTTATTTTATCAGACATAACGAAGTCTTTTTTTGATTTTGCTTCTTTGCGGATATCGATCAACAACTGCATCACTGCTTTTAGTGTTTCGTTATTTGATTCCGAAACAGGCTGAAGCCCGAAAATATCAACCAGGAATGTTTTGAATTTTTCCTTCATCAGTTGTAAAGTAGCAGCAGAAATAGCATCGGGGGATATCAGCCCGTCTTTAATGGAATTAATGACCGGTGCGATCTCAAACATATTGGCCAGCACTTTTGGGGTACTGAAA
>JAGPDJ010000138.1 GCA_018057635.1 Ferruginibacter sp.
ATGGTATCCTGAGCCGGAATGGAGTTCTGACATCCCAATAAAGACTGAACGGTAAGTACCGGCATATAAACACCTGGCAAAGCATACGTATGATAAACAGTTGTTTGGGTTGTTGCCAGCTGGCTGCCGTCTCCAAAATCCCAAAACAGGCTGTCGGCATTGTTTACAACAGCATCAAACCGTACCTGCTGCCTGTTGCAAAAATATACATCATTGAAATAAAAACTGCCAACAGGTTGTAATACTGAAATCGTTTTAATTACAGTACCAATACAGCCACTGGGTAAAATAACATTCAATGAAACATTATAATTACCAGGTAATAAATACGTGTGAGAAACCGTATCACCGGTTCCTGTTGTTCCATCGCCAAAATCCCATATTGCTGAAGTAGAAGGAACATTATTGTTATAAAAAGTAAAAGTATGTGGTGCACAAATACCAACGGTATCGGATACACTGAAATTGGCATTGAAAACGCCTGTTATCTTTACCGGGATGGTATCACGGCACCCAAAATCATTGAAAGGAATCATTTCCAGCCAGATGGTTGTATTAACAGGCGGGCCGGGATTCAATACAACATGCTGCCCGGAAGCATATACAGAAGAAAAAGCAGCATTCCACCAGTTATAAACCTGGAAACCGGGAGGCCCTGTTAAAGTAGTGATATTTGGAGAAGTACATTCATACTGCATCTGAAAAGACTGACCGCAGGGTTTTTCCACATCAACATATGCATATCCCCAGTGCCCTTTTCTCACACAATCGGCCGTTGTAAATTCAAGGAACATGGTTTTACCGGCGTAACCCCGCAGGCTTACAAATACTGATGACCAGGATTTAAACATAACAGATGTATCAACAACAGACCGTGTAAAACCGGGAAGGCCGGAAGTTGATATATATTCAAAAGACGCACACTGCACATAGGCATTGGCTGCAGAATCAAATAACCTGGCTGTAAACCTGGGTTGTGTCCAGTTTGTATGACCGGGGTCTTCAAATACTACCGCGTAATCATACTTTATGGAAAAATTAGAATCATTAAGTGGCACCCTGATTGTATACTGTATCCGTTCTGCCTGGGCGCCGATTTTGGTATTTCCGAGTTTTACTGCAAAATTGCTTCCATCGGGTGGATTGGTTGGGAAAAGACCAAAAGCATCTATACGTGATGGTAGTACGCGATTGTACAAAGTATGCCTGTTTGCAGTTGGTGGGGAAGGTGTAACCGTTATTACATTGGTATTGCCAACAGAATCAACCCTTCCGGTAAAACACTTCCAGTTTAGGAATGAGCCAAATTCAAAATCAATATTATCGGGGCAATCGGTAACTGTATTGGGAGCTAAAGGAACTGATGGCAGCCTGGCCTGTTCAGTATCTTTATGGTAACTATTTTGAAAGCTTATCACTCCCAAAGTATTCATCGTCCCCTGCCTTCCTTCATGCTCAACCCTGGCTATGCTGTTATTGAATCCGTAAAATGCTGTAATGGGTAAAGATTTCAGCACATCTCCGCTGGTATTGATCAGGAACCACTTTTGTTTTTTATAAACAACTGTTACTGCTGTTTTAAAATCAAAAACAATTTCATATTCACATGGTATAATTATTTTACCGGTTTCATTTATAAATCCCCAGCCTGTTTCCTTTTTTACTGCAGCCAGTTTATGGGAGAAATTCCTGGCGGCTTCAAACTGATTGCTGCAGACAGGTTTACCATCAATGTTTACAAAAGAAAAATGGTCATGTTTAAGAACCCTGGAAAACCCATTTACAAACGGTTCCGCCTCGTCCCAAAACAAATCGCTTACCAAAGAACCAGTCTGGTTATTTACAAATTGAAAACCTTGTCCGGGGTGTTCAACTGCTACTACAGACTGTGCTGAGGCAATAGATGAAATGATTAAAAAAATGAAAAATAAAGTTTTTCTCATCGGTATAGCAATATTGGATTATAATAAAACTAAAAACAGTATTGCCTGGATAAGGGGCTTTATTAGGGTTTTGTTTTAACGGCACATAATTTTCTTTATTGTGCTTATTTTAACAAATTCAAAAATAAAATATAAGAAAGGGGAAATCAGCCACAGCATTGAACTTCAGCGCTAGTATAACTACGTGTATCCGAATAAATTAATAGTAAAATTACAGGGAGCGATGCATCCGTTACAATCTGATGATCTTATTAATTCCAATCATTTTCTCAAAACCATCTCCTTTACTTTTTTGAGATTGAATCTTTCTCACAACTTCCATACCGCTAAATACTTTTCCGAATGCTGCATAACCTTGCCCATCGGGAGTACCGCGTCTTCCATGATCAAGCGGACTTTGATCTCCTATGCAAATGAAAAATTCTGTTTTGGCAGTGCCTGTATCCAAACGTGCCATAGATAAAGTGCCGTCTGTATGCGACAGGCCTGTTTGCAGTGTAGACTCGTGTACAATTCCTGGAATACCTGCTGATCTTCCCGGATCAGTTTTCCAAATTCCTCCCTGTATGATACCCGAATTATGATCTGTTGGAAATTCCTCCGCTTTTAAAACACGGTAAAAAGAACTGTTCGCATAATAACCCGAATCAACATAAGTAAGAAATGCTGCTGTTGTTTTAGGGGCTTTTACAGTATATAATTCAACCTCTATGTCGCCAAAACCGGTTTTTATAATAACATGCGGATTTTCATATACAGGCTGGCTGCATGCCATAAATAAAATGAATACTAAAGCAATAGTCAATTTCTGCATACGGGGATTTTTTGTGTTTATGATGTAAATTAATAGATTTAAACATCCTGTAAGCCACCGGTATAATATTCATGAACTTTATGATAAAATTCGATAAATTGTAAACTATATATTCTTTATCAACAAAATAAAATAAAAATGAAGTATTTAATTACTGCCTGTATGATGAGTTTACTGGTAATTTTTTCTACCAGTTCCTGTGCACAGGCCGACAAATCTAAAAGGCCAAGCCCGCCTGCAATGGTAACAAAAAAAGTTGGCAACCTTACAATAACGATTGATTATAGCCAGCCGGCAGTAAAAGGAAGGATCATTGGAAAAACACTGGAACCCAAAGATGGAGAAGTTTGGCGCACCGGAGCCAATGAAGCCACTGTTTTTGAAACAGACCAGGATGCTGCCGTTGAAGGAAAATTGTTACCAAAAGGCAAATATGGTTTATTCACTTTGGTTAACGGTAACGAATGGACGATCATTTTCAATAAAACATGGAAACAATGGGGCGCTTACGATTACAAGGAATCTGATGACGTGTTACGGGTAAAGGTAAATGCCGGCATAGCAGAACCACCTGCAGAAAAAATGACATTCAACATAGATGATAACGGTAAAGTAACGTTGCTCTGGGGCGACCGTAAAGTTGAGTTCCAGGTTAAGTAAGCAGCTTGCTTATTTACCGCAAACGAATTATTAAAAATGCCGCTTTACATAAGCGGCATTTTTAATTCTGTTGAATTATTTTTATTCATTTTCAGGAGAAATGAACCTGTAGAATATTCCTGCCAGTATAGCACCCGCAATGGGAGCAACCCAAAACAACCAGAGCTGGCTCAAAGCCCAATCTCCTGCAAAAATTGCCTGGCTGGTACTGCGAGCCGGATTAACTGATGTGTTGGTAACAGGAATGCTGATCAGGTGAATGAGTACCAACCCCAATCCAATAGCAAGACCTGCAAATCCTTTAGGTGCTTTTGAATGAGTGGCTCCCAAAATTATCACCAGGAAAATAAATGTCATAACCACTTCAGTGATCAAAGCAGCCATCATAGAGTAACCACCTGGAGAATGTTCTCCATAACCATTTGAAGCAAATCCAGCAATTTCAAAACCGGGTTTTCCACTGGCAACCAGGTATAAGATGGAAGCGCCGGCAATACCACCCAATACCTGGGCAATGATATACGGTATCAGTTCCTTTGCTTCAAACCGCCCGCCGATCCAAAGTCCAATAGAAACAGCAGGGTTAAGATGACATCCGGATATATGACCTATTGAATAAGCCATGGTAACAACAGTTAAACCAAATGCAAGGGAAACTCCTGCAAATCCAATTCCTAATTCGGGGAAACCCGCTGCCAGTACAGCACTTCCACAACCTCCCAAAACCAACCAAAGTGTTCCAACAAATTCTGCTGCAAATTTTTTTGACATGTTCATGTTATTAATTTTTAGTTTTTAGCAATCGGAATACAGTTTAACGGATCAATACTCCTTGTTGAAAGAAAAATTAAACCAGTTAAACAATTTTAAATATATTAAATAAAATTTATTTGATAAAAAATAAATTATCCACTTCTTTCAAAATGAAATACTTTAAATAAATAATCGGCATCCTGTTTATGTTTCATTGTAATTTTATGCTATGAAAATATATTTCATAAGTGGGTTAGCCGCCGACAGAAGAATATTCAAGAACATTCAGTTACCGGATGGTTTTGAAATAGTTCATCTTGACTATATTAAGGAAATAAAGAATGAAAGCCTGGAATCTTATGCACGCAGACTTGCAGAAAAAATTGACATTTCAGAAAATTTTGCCATAGTAGGATTGTCTATGGGGGGAATGATCGCTTCTGAAATTTCAAAAATTCACAAACCGGTCATCACCATATTAATATCAAGTGCGTCTACCTGTAATCAATTTCCAAGGAGGTTTAAATTGGCATATTATCTGAGGTTATATAAAATACTTCCGGTACACTTATTTAAATCTGCGTCTATCATTAAACGTTTATTCTCTCCTGAATCAAAAGCTGATAAGGAAGTATTATTACAATTGATCAGGGATAGTGACCCGGCTTTTATACGCTGGGCATTGGGTGCAATATTACAATGGAAGAATGAGCAAATCACAGAGCCCATGTGGCATATTCATGGATCAAAAGATGAGATATTACCAATTAAAAATACTAAACCAACTCATGTTATTTCAAAGGGCACTCACCTGATGGTACTCAGCAGGGCTGATGAGGTAAATAAATTGTTGAAGGAAATGCTGCTTTCCTTGTAAATAATCAATCAGGTTGACTTAAAAATTATTGTAACAGCAGATCACCGGTAATTATGAATTTCTTGTTTTGCCTTACACTAAATTTTGCTCCTGCTGAAATGGTTTGAATTGAATTCAATACACATTCACCGTTTATTGCGGGGTCGATGATAATTTCAGTTCCTGCAGGTAATACGGAAGGGGGTATATTATTATAACTCCAGTTAGAAGCAATTTCCCAATTACCATTCCCGGTAAATGTATACCCCAGTGATCCATTTGCCTGCATCTGGTAAACTGTGTTTGCAGAAAGCGAAACCGCATACAATTCACCATCTTCTGTTTCCCCAAAATCTGAAATGCCTGTTACATTCGGAGATACTGTTTGCGTAGTTGTTGTAGCTAAATGTGAAATGCTGTCATATTTTACCAGGTACAAGATTCCGGAAAAATAATCTGTTGCCACGTAGTAGCCCCGGAAATCTATAAATCTGTTTCCACGATAAACCGTACCACCGGTAACCGAACCCGGGCTTGGCGTTGCGTAACTGTGAACCGGGAAAATATAATTACTTACCGGTGCACCACATCCATTGCCCGTATTGTTATAAACGATATCGCCTTCATAGCAACGCCATCCGTAATTCACATTTACAGATGAATCATAAGGCCTGTAATTAATTTCCTCGTAAGAATCCTGTCCAACATCACCAATCCACATGTCATGTGTTAACCTGTCAAAGCTCCACCTGAATGGATTTCGTAAACCAAATGCATAAACTTCATTTCCATAAGGATTACCAGGCGGAATGGTATAATAAGGAGCTGTACCGGATGTATTTACATCAAACCGCAACATCTTGCCTAATAAAAGTGATGTATTCTGTGCATTGTTGGATGGATCACCACCACTGCCACCATCACCGGTTGACAGGTACAGGTAACCATCATTTCCAAAATGAAGTTCACCTCCATTGTGATTTTGATAAGTAGGATGGGGGATCGTAACCAGTATCACTTTTGATAACGCATCAGCCAGGTTGTGATCATCGCTTACCTTATACCTTGCCAGTTCAAGATCACCATTATTATTTGTGTAGTAGACATAAAAAAATCCATTCACTGCATAACCCGGATGAAAAGCCATGCTTAACAAACCTCTTTCGCCAGTAGAAGTTATATCCGTAACCGTTAAGAATGTGCTAAGTAAATTATATGTATTTGAATATGCCAAAATACTTCCGGATTTCTGAACTATGAAAATCCGTTTACTTCCATCACCCGCATGTACCAATTGCATGGGAGCAGACAAACCTGTTATAACCGGTAAATAAGACAGGGTTGGTTGTGCTGACATTTCAGCCGGAATGATCAAAAGGATAAGAATAAAACAGTGTAAAGTAAATTTCATAAGAAAGTTTATTGAAGTAATTGATGGATATGCTGTGCCGATTATTTTTACTATGACAATAACTTAATTACACAGCAATAAAAATGCCAATATGTTTATGTGTAATAAATAAGTGCCTAATCAACTGATTAGATTAAACATTGTTTCATGTTGTGTTGAGTAAATTCTTATGATCAAAATCAAATAAATAAAATTCTAAAAAAAATACATCAACAAATTACCTGA
>JAGPDJ010000139.1 GCA_018057635.1 Ferruginibacter sp.
CGCCAGTTAGATTATCATTGGGTTCCCGATAATGTAAAGCCGGTTAAAACGGCAAAAAAGACAGGAAAGAAGAATAGTTAATAAGTTAACAAGTTTATAGTAACCTAGAATGTATAAACTATAAACTCTAAACTATAAACTTATTTATATAATATGCAACCTTTCACTACACTCTTACAACTTTTTGAAGCGCATTTTAATAAAAGACATTTCCCCGACGAACCCCGAAATTTATATGACGCATCACAGTATATTTTACAACTTGTAGGAAAGCGTGTTCGCCCGGTTTGTGTTCTTATGGGCAATGAATTATTTGATGATATTGATCCGGATTCTTATGAAGTGGCAGCTGCCATAGAGTTGTTTCATAATTTCAGCCTGATACATGATGATATCATGGATAAAGCGCCTTTGAGGCGTGGCATGGAAACGGTTCATACAAAGTATGGTGAATCAACGGCTTTACTCGCAGGTGATGTAATGCTGGTTGCAGCATACGACCATATAAACCGGATAAAACCTTTGCACCTGCAACGGATCATCTCTCTTTTTAATAAAACTGCAAGGGAAGTATGCGAAGGCCAGCAGCTTGATATGGATTTTGAGAAAAAGGATACGGTTAGTTTTGAAGAGTATGAGCAAATGATAAAACTGAAGACTTCAGTATTACTGGCAGCCAGTTTGCAAATGGGTGCAATAATGGGCGGGGCAGGAAGCGGTAATCAACAACATTTATATGAATTCGGTAAAAATCTTGGTATTGCCTTCCAGGTACAGGATGATTACCTGGATGCTTTTGGTGATCCGGAAAAATTTGGTAAGCAACCCGGCGGTGATATCATTGTAAATAAGAAAACTTTTTTAATGATTCATGCCATGGATGTGGCAACCGACGGGCAGAAAAAACTGTTGGCTGACCTGATGAAAGATGTACCGGTTGAGGACGTTGATAAAGAAGATAAAGTTAATAAGGTATTACAGGTTTTCAGAGATTGTAAAGTAGATGTATGGGCAGCAGCATTAAAAGAAAAATATTATAAAGAGGCGATGAAGCACCTGGAAGAAATTGCGGTGTTGACTACACGAAAGAAAGAACTGGAAGTATTGGCTCAATATCTTTTACAACGTGATAAATAATTATTAGTTTTTCATGGAATAGAGTTTACATTTAAATGCTTTATCTACTATAGCGGCAAACAGGTACCATTTACAAAAAGAAAAGTTTATGGGGTAGCCACTTCAAACATTTCTTTTCTGCTATGTTTATTACAGTTTTTATTATTTTAAAATATAGCGTACTCCAAAGAATACCCTTGCTCCCTGGTTTGGTGCATAAACATAACTTGGGTCAAAAGTTAACCCATACGGATTAGTGGTAGTTGCAATGGCATGGCCATTTGTATCAAATTGTACATCTTTATCAAATGGATCATTTGTTCTGGCTATTATAAAAGGGTTGCCTTTGTTTGGTGTCCAGTTTAAAAAGTTTTTAATACCTGCGTAGATGTTTATATTCCTGAATCTGTCATAGGTAAACTGGATATTCTGGATACTCCACCAGGGCGATTGGCTGTCGCGTGGGTCTGTTGGCCCTAATAAAGGTAACCTCATCGGGCTGTAAATATTTCCGGTATAATCTATTGATACATGTGTCCTTTTTATTTTATAGGAAATGGCCCATGTGCTCGTAAACTTTTCAGTGAGTATTTGTTGTTGGGAAATTCCACTGCTTGTTATCGGGTTTTCCATATACGTTCCACCGGCAATTATTTTCAGGCCGTTGGTAAACGCCATGTCCAGGTTTAAGCTTATTCCTTTGCTTTCAGCATACCCGCTGAGGTTATCGTAAATGATTTTATTGGGGTCTGTTTCATAATCGGCAGTAATTCTGTTATTGAAATATGTATAGAACATTGAAGCATCCAGTGAAATGTAATTTCCTTGTTTACTGAAAAATTTCTTATTGAAATTTAAATTGATGTTGTAAGATTTTTCGGGCTTAAGTTCATTTCTTATTTCAACAATCCTGGCGCCGGTTAAAGAGGCATGTTCTTCGGTAAAGAGGTTAACAACGCGGAAACCGGTTCCCGCATTAAGCCGGAGGGCATTATGGCTGTTTATTGACCATTTATAGGCTATTCGCGGCGTATATATGTTACCGTGATATGAATTATAGTCATACCTGAAACCAAGGAGTAACTTGTGGTTATCCCTTATGGATATTTCATCTTGTAAGAATATGCCGGGTAACCAGGTTCTTTGTGGTTTGTTTGCTGTACCCATTACTCCGGTTATTTCCGTGGCTGTTGTGTTGTCATCATAATCAGTATATCTTACCGAAGTACCCAGCAGGAGGTCGTTGCGGCCCAGTTTTTTATCCCAGGTTAACTGTGTAAATCCAATTTTCTGTGTAGCTAAATATAGCGTGGTTCCATAAACGCTGTTTTGATCATGGTGATTGAATGAGAAGGATAATAATATTTTTTCGTTTGAAGGAACCTGGTAATTACCAATTATTTCCAGCCTTTTTGTATATATGCTTTCCCCGTAAATACTGTCGCCTCCCCTGAATTTCTTTTCCCATCGCAAGTCGCCTCCCCAGCGGTCTTCATACATATACCTGCCTGCAAAACTCAGCAAACGATTGTTCTTTCTTTTAATATTCCATTTTTGAAAAAAAGAAATTCTGTTTTGCAACGTCATATCAGTGAAATTGTCGTTGTTATTATCTTTTTTATTTTGAAAATTGAAATAGTTTATGCCGGTTAATATGCTGGCTTTTTTGCCGGCATGAGATTTAACCCCGATATCAATATTGTATTCTCCCCAGCTGGTTCCAAAAAAATCTGCTGAAAATATGGGTGCACTTATAGGCCTTTTTGTGATGATATTTATTAACCCTCCAACAGCCTCACTTCCATATAATGAAGAAGCTGGCCCTTTTACAATTTCAATACGCTCTACCAGTGAATTGGGTATGCCAGATAAACCGTAAACAGAGGATAGGCTGCTCACTATGGGCATCCCGTCAATAAGAATCATGGTATATGGCCCTTCTAAACCGTTTATATGGATATCTCCCGTATTGCAAACCTGGCAATTTAACTGTGGCCTTATTCCATTTATATTTTGAAGTGATTCATAAATATTGGGTGTAGGATTTTTTTTAAAAAATGCCGGGCTGTATATTTCAACCGGAACAGGACTTTCCAGTTTGGAAACAGCTTTCATGGTACCGGTTACTACAACCTGGTTTATGGTGCTGCTGTAATTTGTAAGGTTAAAGTTCAAGGGGCGAATCTCACCATTTTTAACGGTTACTGTTTTTTGTGATGACTCAAAACCAACACAGGAAACCAGGACAGTGTAAGTTCCTGCTGATAAGTTTTTAATATTAAATTTCCCTGTTGTATCTGTAACTGCAACGCCGGTTTCACCTTTAAGGACTACATTGGCATACATAACCGGATTTCCATCAGATAAAATACTACCCCTTATTTCAGCTGTTTGAGCAACTGATTGTACCGAAAAAATGGTAAATAGAATAAATGCCGGCAGTTTGATTAACCTTGATTTCATTGTATGATAATGTTCTGGTGGCAAAAATATATAAGTTAGGCGAATCTAACAAATTGAGTTATATAAACTTTATTATCTTTGTTACACAGTCTAAATACAATTCGATGTTATCTTATACAGAAGAAAATTACCTGAAAGCATTACTGAAAATATCATTTGAAAGTGGCTTGGATGAGGCGGGAACCAATGAGTTAGCCTCGGCTTTGGCTGTTAAGCCCGCCACAGTTAATGATATGCTTAAAAAATTAAAGGAGAAAAAGTTGGTTGATTATCAAAAGTATGGTAAAATCAATTTAACAGCCAAAGGGAAAAAAAATGCTGTTTATATTATTCGTAAGCACAGGCTCTGGGAAACTTTTTTATATAAAAAATTAGATTTCAGCTGGGATGAAGTGCATGAAGTTGCAGAGCAATTGGAACATATACAATCTCCGAAACTGATTGATAAATTAGATAAGTTTTTGGAATTCCCGGAATTTGACCCTCACGGCGATCCAATACCAGATAAACAGGGCAGGTTAAAAATACAGAACAGGAAAACGCTAACAGATATTGCTGTAGGCAGCAAGTGCAAAATGGTTGCTGTTAAGGATAATTCAAGTTCTTTCCTTCAATATGTTGTAAAAGTTGGCCTGGGGATCAATAATGAAATAAAAATACTGTCAAGGCAGGAGTATGATTCAATTACAGTAATAGAAGTAAATGGCAAACGTTCAAGCGTAAGCCAGAAATTTTCTGAGAATATTTTTGTTATCTGATTATTATTTTTGTCACTTTATAAGCATTCAAAATTTGTAATGTTAATATGGCAAGATACTTTTTCTATTTATTTGTAATTGTATAAAACGCCTTTATAAATTCGCGAAATGACTCAATATCCTGCAGATGCATTTATCCTTTCATTAATTTATATTTGAGTTGGGTTACTGATATTTATATCGTTACCAGGTAATTATATTTTTCATCTGAATGTATTTTTATGTGCAGGAGGTATTTATTTTAACCATATATACAAGAAATAACTGTTGCATTGAATCAGCGCTAACAGCCTTAGAATCAATATAAATTTTTTCCCATAAGCATAATTTCCTATTTTACCAGTATAAACCAACATTTGCATGAGTAATTCACTTTTCAGAAGAAAGAATATCTCCAGTATTTTAGCAGAAGGCTCAGATGAGTCACATGCTTCGGGCGGGCTTCACCGTGTACTGACAGTTAAAGACCTTACATTTTTTGGGATTGCGGCTATTTTAGGTGCCGGCAGTTTCAGCAGCCTGGGATATGCTGTATTTCACGGCGGCCCTGGTGTGATCCTGTTATTTATCATTACGGGGATAGCCTGTGCTTTTACTGCGCTGTGTTATTCTGAATTTGCAAGCAGGATACCGGTAGCCGGCAGCGCATATACTTATGCGTATGCCAGTTTTGGTGAATTGTTTGCATGGGTGATCGGCTGGGCGCTGATCATGGAATATTCAATAGGAAATATTTATGTGGCATATAGCTGGAGCGATTATTTCACTTCATTACTTGGTAAACTGCACATTCATTTGCCTGAATATCTGTCTACCAGTTACATGGAAGCAAAACATGCAGTAGAACGTGGAAGCACCAACCAGGAAGAACTGGCAGCCTGGAACAATGCCCCGGTTGTTGGAGGTTTGAGAATGATACTTGATCTGCCAGCACTGGTGATCAATTTTCTGATAACTTATCTCGTTTACAGGGGCATAAAGGAAAGCAGGAATTTCAGTAACATCATGGTGATATTGAAAATTGCTGTTGTAGGGCTGATCATCATTGTAGGTGGTTACCTGATTTTTTCAAACGGACTTACTTCAAACTGGGCTCCTGCCAATGATGAAGGAGTGAAATCTTTCATGCCAAACGGTTTCAGCGGGGTGATGATGGCTGTTGCCAGTGTTTTCTTTGCATATATTGGATTTGATGCAGTTAGTGTACTGGCAGAAGAAAGCAAGAACCCGCAGCGTGACCTCCCGAGGGGTATGATTTATTCACTGGTTATTTGTACCGTGATCTATATTTTATTAACGCTTGTTTTAACCGGAGCAGTCAATTACCGCAATTTTGATTCGGTGGGAGATCCGCTTGCATTTATTTTTGAACCGCAGAACCTGAATATTGGCTGGATGCAGTTATTGGTTGCCGTTATTGCTGTGGTTGCCATGACAAGCGTGTTACTCGTTTTTCAAATGGGCCAGCCGCGTATCTGGATGAGTATGAGCCGCGATGGCCTGATGCCGCCTGTTTTTCAGAAGATACATTCAAAATATAAAACACCATCTTTTGCCACGATCGTAACCGGGCTGGTTGTTGGCGTGCCGATTCTTTTTACAGATAAAACATTTGTTCTCGACTTTACAAGCATTGCTACATTGTTTGCATTTGTACTCGTTTGTGGCGGTGTATTGTTAATTCCATCTAAAGAGAAAATACCTGGCCGTTTTCACCTGCCATATATTAACGGGCAATTTATTTTCCCCCTGATAATTTTGGGTTCCATGATTTTACTTCAATCATTTTCAAAAACTTATTTTACTGATCTGTTTAATTTCGATTTCAGTAAAAATGAAGATTTTATATCCGGAAATAAAAGTTTTATGGACCTGGCAACACCTAATATTTCATTGATCATATTCTGGATAAGCGCTTTGTTACTTTCGTTGTTTGCCTTTATCAAGCGCTATTCTCTTATACCTTTAATGGGTGTTATTACCTGTATGTATTTACTAACAGGTATGAGCAAAAGCAACTGGGTATGGTTTATAGGCTGGCTGGCACTGGGTGCTGTTATTTATTTCTTATATGGCTATAAAAAAAGCAAACTGGCAATAAAAGCATAAAATAATCGGCTACGAATTCACGAATATAGAAGGTATTTAAATAATAGTATTCGTGCATTCGTGGCAAAAAAAATACCTGTACACGGCACAAAGTAATTTAACTTTGTGCCGTTGTTATAAAAAGCACTGCCGAAAATGAAATATGAAATTGGAGATAAGATAATTGTACTGCATACAGATGAGGAAGGAACTGTGATTG
>JAGPDJ010000140.1 GCA_018057635.1 Ferruginibacter sp.
AAACTGATGGCTGATTTTGATAAACATAAATCAGCCGATTACCCCGAGAACAAAAAGAAAATTGAGGAGCTGAAAAAACGCTCATCCGGAGCCGTAGATGAATTTTTTCATGAAAAGCATGAGGAAGTTTTTTCCGGAATGGACTGTCTTGAGTGTGCAAATTGTTGTAAAACCATCAGTCCCATCATAATGCAGGAGGACATGGATGCATTGGCTAAACACCTGCGTATTTCTGTTACACAACTACTCAAAGAATACATTGAAATGGACGAAGACGGGGATTTTGTTTTTAAGCAAACGCCTTGTCCGTTTTTAGATACCGATAACAAATGTAAGGTATACGAAAGTCGGCCCAAGGCTTGCAAACAGTACCCGCATACCAACCGTAGAAAAATGAAACAAATTCTTGACCTTACCCTTCAAAATTCACTTACCTGTCCTGCTGTGTGGAAGATGTTGGGGAGCTTTACCGTTTAATTCTAAATCCCGATTGTAAGTTAGTTCCTCGTAGTTCAAGACCTTCATAATACTCACAAGTGCAAGGCAAAGGGGCGTCCCAACATTTCTCATCCCAGGTGGCAAACAATACTGATGTGCCTTTTATTGGTATACGATTTTTAATTGGGGTGGGATAAGGGAAAGGCCTTATTAATGCAATATCATTTTTGTGCTGAAATACGAAGACCACAATCATTAGCGTAACCACTCCCAAGGTAAGTTGCAGTATGTTGTTATTTCTTTGTAATTGGGTGATTGACCAATTGGTCTCTGCAAAAAATAATGCAGTTAAAGGCAGCAAATAACCATATACAAAACGAAAGTCGGGGGCATTGATAAACCAAAATGCAATGCCAATGCCTATAGGTATTAAAGTAGTTCTTGCTGATTCTTTTTTTATCAACAGGTATAGGAATAAGACAATCCCTGCAATGCCGGTTATTTTGTTATAAACAGCCAACTGTTTCCACCACAATGGAATCCATTGAGTTGCGCTCATTTCTGCTATGACACTGCTATCTTGATACGGTACCCGTGCCCAGCCCTTGATGCTATGATGCTCATCAATAATCAAAAAATCAGGAACCTTCCAGTCAAAGTTAAATACATCCAATAGTTCACTTGGGAATACAATGTATCCGGAAAGTATAATATTGCCGGCTATCCAGGGCACTAACCAGAAAATACCTGTGATGAAACATAGTGCAAGCAGGGGCTTAAACAGGTCTGTTTTGTAATGATGAACCAATTGTAGGATAGTAATCGCCACAACAGGCACAGCAGAAATTTTAATGGTGATAAGAAATAAGGGTAGTATGGTGATGAATGCTAAAGTTAATGGATTAGGCAAAGACTCTTTTCTGTTTTTATAATAAAGCCAGATACAATAGGCAGAGAGAAGGAGTACGGGTAAATCCGGACTTACAGAGCCAACATATTTCACCCCTCCGATAACAACCATCGCCAGTAAAAACCACAACGTTGGAAAAGGATTCTTCACATGTTTCAATTCATGAATAAATCCGGCACAAATAACTATATACAAAAAAGCATTTGCAGTATAAACAGAGGTCAGGCCAATATTATTACCCCCCGTTAATGCCTGCCAAATAAACCAGTTGGAATTAAAACCAAGCTGCCGGATAAGATTAGCTAAGCCCGGTACTATAGAATAGCTTTCTACCCATTTAATAGCTTGTAAGTGATATGTTCCTGTATCATACGGCAAAGGACGACTACCTGCATTAAGCACAGCAAACAGAAGGAAAGCAATAAAGGTAACGGTGGGTGCAAGTGATTCTTTGCAACTCTTGAAAATAGTAAGGAGTGTCGTTTTAATATACCTAGCTTGTGTTACTACCAGAGCTACATTAACAAGTAAAAGCCAGAAGTCAACTGCATGGAAAAAATGAATGATTCTGGTTATGCCTATGCATAAAGATATACCTAGTATAAGTTGAATTGGTAAAGGCAATACTATTTCAGGTTCATTTTTGAAAAAGCGTTTCAATGCCATTACTGCTAAATTGCCCCAAGCCAGTGCAAGCAGAAACATAAAAATCAAAACAAGTAACGCGCTGAGCATGTGTTAATCTCCTTTATGTAGAGTAAAGTTTATCATGAACCCTATATTTGCAAAATTAGGGCTTAATCATCAAATGGGGATTGTAAAAAAACAAGGTATTCAATCGGGCATCATTATATACATAGGTTTCCTTTTGGGAGCATTTAATGTAATGTACTTTTTCCCGCGTTTTTTTACACCTGAAGAATTTGGTCTTACCCGGGTATTATTAGCCGCAGCTACTACTTTCGCTCAATTTGCCATGCTGGGTACAGTAACAGTAATGCTCAAATTTTTCCCTTTTTACAGAGATTATAACCGTAAAGAGCACAACGACTTTCTTACACTTTTTACCCTCATACCCATTTTAGGTTATGTGATTATGGGAATAGGAGTATACTTGTTTAAAGATAAGCTGTTAATTAAGTATGTGGCTAAGTCACCCTTGTTTGTGGATTATGCCTATCTGGTATACATCATTGCCCTGTTTCTGGTACTGTACAATGTGTTGGAAACCTACAGTATAAACTTGTTCAAAACAGTTCTGCCAAACTTCTTTCGGGAGTTGGGCATACGGTTGTTTACTACCATACTCATATTGGCCTTTATTCTGAGGTGGTTAGATTTCAATTCTTTTGCCATCGTATACAGCCTCTATTACCTAATTGCTTTTGTGGTGCTGCTTATTTATTTGCACAAAATCAATGAAATAAAATATCATTTTACACTTTCAACGGTTACCAGGCGCTTAAAGAAGCGTATGGTGAACTATGGTGGTTTTGTTTTTGGCGGAGGGGTGCTTTATGTTATTGCTGAGAACGTAGATACTATGATGATTGCAGGTATCTCAGGTTTGGAGAGCACTGCTGTTTTTGCTGTTGCGAGTTACGTTACACAGGTTATTCAGGTACCGCAAAAAAGCATAAAAAACATTACCTATCCCATACTGGCTAAGGCATGGAAAGACAGAAATATGAAGGCCATTGAAGAACTGTACCGCAAAACAGCGATTAACCAGTTTGTTGCTGCTTGTTTTTTGTTTGCAATTATTTGGGTCAACATTGATGAGGTGTTTTCTTTTTTACCCCCTACCTATGCGCAAGGCAAGTATGTTGTACTGGTTATGGCAATTGCTAAAATTATAGACATGGGTACGGGTATAAATGCTGAAATTTTAGAGACATCCGATTACTGGAAAGTAAACTTCCTGCTTTATGTAAGCCTTATTGCTTTGACTATTCCACTCAACTATTTTCTCATATACCGCTTTGGTATTATTGGCTCGGCTTATAGTAACCTGATTGCTTTTACCGCTTATAACCTGATGAGAGGACTATTTATTTGGAAAAAATACCATCTGCACCCTTTCACATGGGGTACTTTGTGGATGTGTTTGATAACGGTGGGAATAATAGCCCTCTTCATTTTTTTACCAAAATTTGAGAATAGATTTATTCAGATAGCCACTCAATCCTCTGTTGTTTGTATACTATTCATTTTGGCAATAATGAAGTTTAAAATATCGGCAGATATGCATACTTTTGGCGTCAATTTTACCAAGAAGCTACTTAACAAAAATGAATAATACAGTCGAAGCACAGCATTATACCTCTGATTTTTATACTCAGATTCAGAATCGTTCAAAGCAATCAGCAAGAATTGTTCTTCCTTATCTGTTTAATTATTTCAGACCTAAGTCGGTTATTGATGTGGGGTGTGGGACTGGTGACTGGCTTTCTGTATTTAAGGAAAATGGTATCGAAGACATAACAGGGGTTGATGGGGAATATGTTGACAGAAAAATGCTCCAGATACCGGAGAATAACTTTGTAAGTTATGATTTAAAAAGTCAGTATAACTCAGGTAAGAAGTATGATTTAGCCATGTCAGTAGAAGTAGGGGAACATCTGCCCGATACTCTTGCAGACAATCTGGTTGATTCTTTATGTAACCATGCTGATATTATTATGTTTTCTGCTGCAATTCCAGGGCAAGGCGGCACTTATCACATTAATGAACAACCGCATGAATATTGGATAAATAAATTTGAGAAGAGAGGTTATGAAACATATGATTTTTTAAGAGAACAAATTTGGTTTGAACCTTACGTTGAATGTTGGTACAGACAAAATATTCTTTTGTTTATAAAACCATCTGCTATAGCGAGAATTACAGACAAAGACGGGAGAGTGAAGAAGGGTTACAATAAGCATTTGCCATCAGTTCATCCCGAATTAAAGTTTGCACAGCAAAAAAACGGTGGCTTTATAAGTAGTTTTATTCAGGAACCTGCATATAGCTTTAAAAAGTATATCAACATTTTCAAAAATAAACTCAAGTGACTTCTGCAAGAGAAGAAAATTTGGACAGGTTTTCTAACCTGAACTTGTCGAAAAACGATATTAATTTTTTAGTATATCACTATCTTATACAAGATTTAAGGTACGCCATAGCCAAGTATGCCAAAGGGGATGTCTTTGATATCGGCTGTGGTAATAAACCTTATGCAGAGCTCTTTCTCTCTAACGTAAATTCTTACAAAGGGTGTGACGTTGTGCAATCGAGTAAGAACTGTGTTGATGTTATTTGCGAGGCAACAAACATACCTGTTGGAAGCAGTTCATTTGATACAGTTATAAGCACACAAACCATTGAACATGTTGCAGACCACAGAATGTTGGTGGCTGAAGCATACCGCTTGTTAAAACCGGGGGGATACTTTATTGTATCAGGTCCCATGTACTGGCCACTACATGAGGAGCCATACGATTACTTCAGATTTACAAAGCATGGGTTTAAATATGTTTTAAATGGTGCAGGTTTTGAAGTCACAGAGATATTGTCTAATGGCGGAAAGTGGGCATTATTAGGTCAGGCTATTTTAATCACTCTACCCAATTGGATGATTAAACCCAAACTTGTTCGAAGATTGATAAATAGCTTCTTTATGTTCGTTGATAAAAAGAACTATGATGAAGTAAGCACCATGAACTACGTTATTGTAGCAAAAAAATGAAACCGTTATTTAGTATCATAATTCCTTGTTATAATGACGGTAAATATTTACCTGATGCAATAGAAAGTCTTAGGAGTTGTGATGCCTCCTTGTTTGAACTTATTATTGTTAATGATGGTTCGAAGGATGAAGCGACAATAACTTATTTGAAGCAGCTTGAGATTGAAGGATACACAGTTATTCATCAGCAGAATAAGGGGTTGAGTGGAGCTCGTAATACAGGTATTAGTAAATCCTTAGGGAAATATATTGTTCCATTGGATTCAGATAATAAGCTGAGGCCGGAGTACCTTCTTAGAGCAAAGGCAGTTCTGGAAAATGATGAAAATATTGCTGTAGTGTATGGCCGTCCACAACATTTTGGGGCAAATACAGAAGTTCCCCCGGTAGGTGATTTTAACTTACAACATCTTATGTTGGGCAATTATATTGATGCTTGTGCAATTTATAGAAAGGCTGTTTGGGAGCAAGCAGGCGGTTATGATGAGCAGATGAGGTTAGGGTTGGAAGATTGGGAATTTTGGTTAAGGTTAGCATTCAACGGATACAAGTTTCACTTTATAAATGAAGTTCTTTTTGATTACAGGGTGAGACCTGATTCTATGGCCAGAACTGATACAACAGACAGATACAATTCCATCGTGAGTTATGTTGAGGAAAAGCATAAATATTTTATGTCGTTTGATGCAGTATCAACGTACTTCAGAATAAAGTACAAGGGTAATTATATAATATTCATGTTGAAGATGTTACTCTATATGAAATTTCACAAATTATTTGATATTATTATGAAAAAAGGCTTTATTCGTAAGTTATAAGCCTATAATATGTTCAAAAGAATTTTATTTGTGCTCATCCAAGTTATACCATTCACACTTGTATTTGCTCAACCAACTATAACAAGTTTCACGCCCGTAGCAGGAAAAGTAGGGACTTCCATAACCATTAGCGGCACTAATTTTAGCGCAACACCCTCAAATAATACTGTTTATGTGGGCAATATGAAAGCGAGTGTTACAGCAGCATCAACTACCTCACTTACAGTAACAGTGCCTACAGGAGCAATGTATAAGCCTATTGCTGTAACAGTTTCCAACTTAACAGGCTATTCACACCTCCCGTTTCAGATTCTATACGGTAACAGTGAGTCTGTCAGTTCATCAACATTTGCTTCACCATCAACATTTTCTTGCTCCAATAAACCCAGTAGTTTAGATGCTGCTGATTTGGATGGAGATGGTAAAATTGATTTGGTAGCAGGTATACCTAATGGTTCAGGTGCTGTATGTGTATTCAGAAATACATCTTCCTCCGGTTCCGTGAGTTTTGCTACCCGTCAGGATTTTTCAACAGCCGATTTGTGTCAGAGCTTACACATAACTGACTTAGACGGAGATGGTAAAATGGATGTGATTGCATCGAATCGAAACTCCTCAACAAATAATCTGCAGGTTTTCAGGAATACCAGTTCTTCAGGTTCCATATCATCTGCAACAGCAGTAAATTTTAACCGTCCCGACTTTCCTTTCATTATAGCAAGCGGAGACCTTAATGC
>JAGPDJ010000141.1 GCA_018057635.1 Ferruginibacter sp.
GTAAGGTATCTCTTCCAATTCCGCCGCTGTTATCAGTTACCCGGAGTTCAAATTTATAAACACCCTGTGTAAGTCCTGTTACTGAAGTATTAGCGGCAGCAGGGTTTGTAATATTACCGGCAGCAGGGCCCGACACTTTAGTCCAGGAGTATGCGGAAACTGTTCCATCCGGATCAATGCCTGCTCCTGTAAACGAAACTGCATTGGTTGGCAATGTAATCGTTTGGTCAGAACCTGCATTGGCAACAGGTAAAATATTGGACGTTGTACTGAATGTAACAAAATTAATATTGAATCCGCCTGTAAGGCAATAAATGCGCATCTGCCTGTAGCCTGCACTTAAATTGATATTATTTACAGTTACTGATTGCCATACCTGGTACCCACCTGTATTGGGAGAAGTGATGGTTGCAATTGTAATACCATCTATCTCAACCCTGAAAGAGGACACCGCATTCAATGATGCAACCCTTGCCTGTAATGTATATACACCGGAACTTAACACATTCACTGAGTATTTCATCCATTCACCGGGATCAGTCCAGCCAATATATGCAACACCTTCAGTGGTATTCTGCATATCTACATATTCCGATGGCCTGAATGCGCCTCCAAGATTTTCCGGGCTGCTGTCATAATAGGCTATATCCTGGCCACCAATGTCAAAATTCTCAACCTGTATGGTTCCGGGTATCGGCCAGGGAGTTCCGCCAAAAGCATTGTTGGCAGCTGGTGCTGCGTTTACTGTTACCTGTAAGGTATCTTTATCAGTAGCGCCGCTGTTATCTGTAACTTTTAATTCAAATAAATAAGTTCCCTGTACAAGGGCAGTTACTGTTGTATTAGAAGCAGCTGCAGTGGTTATGTTTCCTGCTGCCGGACCTGATACCTTTGTCCATGCATAAGCTGAAATTGTTCCATCTGAATCGGTTCCGGATCCTGTTAAGGCAACGGAACTTGTTGGCAATGTGATAGTTTGATCAGCTCCAGCATTGGCAACAGGAACCTGGTTTGAAGCATTCACATTTACCTGCACGGTATCTCTTCCGATAGCAGCACCATTATCCGTTACTTTTAATTCAAATTTATAAATTCCCTGTGTTAGTGATGTTACTGTTGTAGATGCTGATGAAGCAGAAGTAATTGTTCCGCCTGATGGCCCTGAAACCTTTGTCCATACATAAGAAACTATCGTTCCATTAACATCAGATCCACTGCCAGTTAAAGTGGCTGTACTGGTGGGCAATGTGATATTCTGATCCAAACCTGCATTGGCAATTGGTGCCTGGTTGGCCGGGGCAGCATTAACGGTAACCTGCACCTGGTCTGTTGCCAATGCACCGTTATTGTCTGTTACCCTGAGTTCATAAATATAAACACCCTGAATCAATGATGTTACTGAAGTTGAAGCTGATGAAGCAGAAGAAATTGTTCCTCCGGATGGCCCTGATACTTTCGTCCAGGCATACGACGCAATGGTTCCATCAACATCAGAACCGCTGCCAGATAAAGTAGCGGTATTTGTTGGTAATGTGATATTCTGATTTAAACCTGCATTTGCAGTTGGTGCCTGGTTGACCGGGGCTGCATTTACGGTAACCTGCACGAGGTCTGTAGCTGATGCATTGTTATTGTCTGTTACCCTGAGTTCAAATATATAAATACCTTGTATTAGTCCGGTAATTGCAGTGGTTGCAGCAGTAGCACTGCTTATGCTGCCACCTGCAGGGCCAGAAACTTTTGTCCAGGCATAAGAAGCGATAGAACCATCTGAATCCGTACCACTACCGGTTAGCGTTACTGAATTTGTTGGTAATACAATGATTTGATCTGCACCTGCATTGGCAAGCGGCGACTGGTTACCGGCAGCATTTACAGTAACTTTCAAAGTATCTCTTCCAATGCCGCCGCTGTTATCTGTAACTTTTAGTTCCAGCGTATATACACCCTGTACGAGGCCGGTAAAAGTGGTTGTTGCTGTTGCCGGACTTGTAATAGATCCGGTAGCCGGGCCAGTGATTTTTGTCCATGCATAAGATGCAATTGTACCATCTGGATCATTGCCACTGCCAGTAAGGCTTACAGAAGATGCAGGTAATGTTATGGTTTGATCAGCTCCGGCATTTGCAGCTGGTAATACATTACCTGTTCCGTTTTTTATGAGTACAGCAGATGTATAAGGTGCAAGTGTGATTGTTCCCGGGTAAGATACATTTGCCACATCAATGTAATTGGCACCAAGAGAAATTGTTTTGCTTACTGATGTTTCATTGTATTCAAACCGCAGGTCATTAACTGTTGTTATTGTTTTAGGTGACTTTTTTGAACCGGCATCCTGGCCTGAAAAAGATTTCCAGCTTGCCAGGTTATAATAGCCACCACCGTTGCCATCAGCAAAAGCAATAATTGTTACATTATCATCAATTGGCCTGGCATAATAATTATTGTTTCCGGTGAAATAATTTTCTGCAGCATCATAATCGTTTGAAAGATATAAAACCCTTTGTGTTGCTGTTCTTGCAATCAACCGGTTGTTATTGAATGTATTATTTATCACTGCAACATTCTGAAATTTGGTCATCCGTAATAATGCAGCACAATTGTAAATAGTATTACCGCTTGAATTTACATTTTTGGAATTATTCAGGAATAAGCCGATGTTGATACAATTGCCAATTGTATTATTGGTTATATCGGCAAACGAAGCACTTGCATCAAGATAGATCCCTTCTGCAGGCAGGTAATTTGGGTCATTTGTACCACCAACTGCTCCAATAGCATTGAGTACTATATTATCCTTGATGGTACGTTGGGTATAAGAAGTTTGTCCCTGGCTTGGATAACCATAAATACCACCACCATCATCCTTGATAAAACAGAAGTAATCGATGTAATTATTTTTAATAACAGTTGCATTACCGTCAAACTTAATACCACAATAGCCTGTATTCTTAATGACATTATAAGAAATATCTCCATTGTTACCATTAGATATGATGCCCTCATAATTACCGGCAACGCCTTTTCCCATACCTGCAAATATCCCGGTATTGTTTACTGTATTGTTTCTGATCACTGCATTATCTGTAGATGCAGCATTAATACCTGCATTGTTTGAATGATTGATGAAACAATTTTGCACAGTAAGGTTGGGTGAATTTGGATAGCAATAAACTGCATCATCTCCAGAGTAGGTAATATCACAATTTTGAATAACGATGTTGTTGCTGAAAGAAATATTAAAGGCATCGCTATTAGCACCTTCGAATGAAATATTATCGAAAGTTAAATAAGACTTACTGGTAGCAGTTACAAGGTCTGTTATAGAAGCAACCTGAACTGTTCCCGGATTTGCAGAACTGTATATTTTAATTTTTTTGGTAGCCGGATCGAAATACCATTCATTTTGAGTATCCAGTGTCCTGGCATCATTCTGAATAAAATAGCCAAATCCGTTAATAGGATCATAATTTACATCAGAAGAAGTATAATTTATTTTGGTACCTGCATGGCTTGTAATGGGACTCCTGTTAATTACCCAATGTGTCATTTTGATAACCACTTCAGCCCCGGTCCAGTTTGGCGTAGCCGTTAACTGGTTATCTGTAATTGATGTATTGGCTGTATGGCCTTCATAAGTAAGATAACCAGTATTGGGATACCGTCCCATGGCTGTATTAGCACCATTTATCACAACCATATTGGTGGAACTTAGTGTGGATGCAGCTACTGTACTTTCCCAGATGTTGCTTCCCAGGCTGGTCCATGTATTGACTGTTGTAAAACCAGAGATTATGGGTTTGGCCCCTGATCCAAAAGCTCCGAATCTAATCGGATTGGCAGCAGTTCCACTTTTTGATACAACGATACTGCCGTAAAAGGTTTCTCCTCTTTTAAAAAGAACTGAATCACCGGCACTAAGGCTACTGAAAAAGGAATTCAGCTTCGATAAGGTTTTCCATGGAGTTGCCGGGTTTTGCGCCTGCGCACCCGTTCTGCTGTCATCACCACTTACGGAAGAAAAATAATAATTTGTTGCATGTACTAAATGACCAGCGCACAAAAATGCCAACACAAAAAGAAATCTCATTGTTCGTTTGTTTAATAATTGGGGAGTTAAATTATCCTGTAGGTTAAACACCCTGTTGGGTTGAAGTAAAAATTTTTTTTCAAGGGTATAGTCGGGACAAAAGGTATTTTCGGAATTCAGATTACTAAACCCTTTAACAGGATTTTCGTTAGAAAAATCATCAGATGGGATACGGGACTTAATTACAGGAATTGAATTCCTGATCTGTGCAAATATATGTATTAGTAGGAGTAAAAAATTCAGCAATATGTGATTTAACCATAATAAAATATGGAATACTGAATTCAATAAGTGCTTAACAAGGTTTTTCAAAAAAGATACTTTACTACATTAACCAATCAAAAAAGCTATACCGTGTTGAAATCCAGTGGCAATAAGCACTGTATCAACAAATTTGATCTCAAGTAGTTAAAGGTTTGCAGGAGGTTTTTCTGTAGTATTGGATAATTTTCCGACTAATATGATGTGATTATATTCTTCGTGGCAATTTGTTTGCAATAATCAAGCCAAAAAATTGATTTTATATTTCTCCCAGGTCATTTTTACAACAATAAAAGGCGCTTCAAATAATATTTTTCTTTTTTATTTCCAGGCTTTGTATGGTGAATACTATTGAATTTCAATTAGAACGATAGTATTTATCCCAACTTCCTGGCTAAAAATATTACTTGAGGCGCCCTGTTATTTTAATTTCAAATATTTTTAATTCAATTTCATTATTTTAAATGATGATTGAACCTTATCCGGTGAAATAACCTGCAGTATATAAACTCCGCCCGGCAGGTTGCTGGTATTAACCGGTTCTGTAATTGCCCCTCCGGATTTATTTAAAGCCTTTTTCCAGATCGGTCTTCCCGAAATATCAATGAGCGACAACTGGTATACACCTGCAGGCCCGCTGTTTAGTTGAATCTTTACCAAAGAGGTAAACGGGTTTGGAAAAATACTTACAGAAACTTTTGGTTCTTCAATTACAGGTTTTATTTCTGTTATAACTGCTTTTTCTTCAACAACCGGTTGAACCGATCTTCCTGCAACCGGCCCGGATTGTTCAATGATCGTAAAACCAGCTATGTAGTTATATGTATAGATCGAAAGCAATTTAACCACTACTGTTCCAGTGGCGTCTGGTTTCACATTCACGATCAGGGCAACAGCATTTACATTGTTATCAGTCATAATATCGTCTGATACTGATCCGATCAAAAAAGAAGTACCGTTTGTAACAACCGAAGAACTTGCATAAAACCTGAAAGTATACTGGCCGGTTGCATTTAAACCTTTTATTGTTAATGTTCGCTGGGCAGTATTTACTGAATAATAACGTAAAACGGCCGGCGGACAGGAAGTTGCAGCAGTAGCATACCCGGTACCGTTATTACCAATTTTCTCCTGGGCAGATAACACTGCATTTACTTTGCTCTGTGTTCCATCTTCGTACTTAAAATTACTGCTTACTGTTTTAGCTACAGTTTTCCAGTTATTCCATTTTGTATCAGCTAATGGATTTGTTCCCCCGTAAATATTTACGTTGATGATCTTTTCTCCAGTAGTAAATGCAGCACTGACAATAACCTGAACGTTATCTTTAGCAGTTGCACCTTTATTATCCGTAACAGTTAATTCAAATATATATATCCCTTCCGTTAACCCGGTAACGGTTGTTGCAGCGGATGTTGAAGTAGTTATTATAGCCGGAGCTGCGCCAGAAATTTTTAGCCAATTATAAGATGCAATGGTTCCATCACTATCTGTACCTGTACCAGCCAGGTTAACGGCAGATAAGGGTAAAATGATTGTTTGGTCGGAACCCGCATTGGCAGCGGGCGCAACATTTCCTGCAGCATTCACTGTTACCTGCACTGTATCCCTGGCAATAGCGGCGGCATTATCTGTTACTCTTAATTCAAATTTATAAATACCTTGTATCAGTGCTGTCATTGTTGTGGAGGCAACGGTAGTACTGGTAATTGTTCCGCCAGCAGGGCCGGATATTTTTGTCCACAAATAAGAAGAAATTGATCCATCAGGATCTGTTCCGGTACCGGTTAGGCTAACCGTAGACGTTGGCAAGGTGATGGTTTTGTCGGAACCGGCATTGGCAGTGGGTGCAACATTTCCTGCAGCATTAACTGTTACCTGCATTGTATCCCTGGCAATAGCAGCGCCATTATCGGTTACTCTTAATTCAAATTTATAAATACCTTGTATCAGTGTTGTTATTGTTGTGGAGGCAACGGTAGTACTGGTAATTGTTCCGCCAGCAGGGCCGGATATTTTTGTCCACAAATAAGAAGCAATTGTTCCATCAGGATCTGTTCCTGTACCGGTTAGGCTAACCGTAGCCGTTGGCAAGGTGATGGTTTTGTCGGAACCGGCATTGGCAGCGGGTGCAACATTTCCTGCAGCATTAACTGTTACCTGCATTGTATCCCTGGCAATAGCAGCAGCATTATCGGTTACTCTTAATTCAAATTTATAAATACCTTGTATCAGTGCTGTTATTGTTGTGGAGGCAACGGTAGTACTGG
>JAGPDJ010000142.1:0-4096 GCA_018057635.1 Ferruginibacter sp.
CCTGTGCCCTTGCCTGTAAAGAAGACAGTATTGCCACAATTAAAATTATCTTTTTCATATTTTATCTTTTATAGTTTTTCTCATACATGCTGATCCAATCTTGGGCTGTCATTTTAGAAGCCAGTTCACCAATCAGTTTTACCGGGATAAGCTCAGGTTTCTTGAAACGTATGCAGCTTTTTCCCATATCCAGTTTACCGGGAACAGCTTTTGTATAAGCATCCGTAAACCATTTCATAATTTTCGGATCTGCGTATATGCCCATGTGATAGACAGCAACAAAATTTTTCTGCGAAGCAACAGCCATGAATGGAAGTGGCAATTTTGGGTCGCAATGATAACCCGGCGGATAAACGGAATGCGGTATAAAATATCCGATCATGCCATAACTCATGCCTTCCTTGAATCCTTTGGATAAGTTCTTTTTTATTTCCTTTCGCAGTTTGGTTAATGCTTCCTGCCTGTCTTTTGGTAATTCGCTGATGTATTCATCAACGGTAGTAGCTTTGGATTGCATAAATAATTTTTAGGTATTAAAATACATTAATTTTTATTCAATTACAACAGGATTCACTTCACGGGAATAATAAAAATTCAATTTCTTTTCAGGGTTTGCCGGGCCGTCGTCTATGAAAGCATGAATGGAATCTTTATTTACCAGGTTATACGTGATCCTTTTAGGGAAATCATGATCCGGGTTTTCAGCTACAAATCCATTTTTAGAAAAACTGGTCAGCTTAAACAGTACCGGTTTCTCCTCATTCTGGCCCGCAGTTGTTGGAATATAGAAATATTCTTTATTCCTGTAAACCAACTGAATATTTTCCAATGGTTTTACTTCACCGTTTGCTTTGATCATTTTACTTTCCCCGGAATAAGTGCTGTCATTTGTAACCTTCCATGATTCCGTTATTGTTCCCCGGCCAGTATGCATGGCCCAATCGCCTTTGATCCAGGTAAAAGGTTCCATTTTATTTTTCTGAATGGCTGGATTAGAGAATCCTGAAAGTATTAACAATGTTAGAAAAGCTGTGTATTTCTTCATGCCTGATTATTTTTCTTGTAACCATGAAATTGCAGCCCGAACTCCTACATCACTTTCCAGGCCTTTATCCGTTTCAAAATCAACCTGCTGGTCTTCCGGAATATTTTTGCTGTACATATTCCCGTTCCTGTCGCAATAAATACCAGCGGAAATACTCATGATCAGTTCACTGTCAATGATGACCCAATTGGTACTGGTTGTTAGTCCCCCGGTTGCTTCTCCAAAAAACCTGGTATTCTTTCTACCTTTAAATGCAGTTGCAACAAATTCACCGGAGCTGATCGTATAACGTGATATTAATACAGCAACTTTATTCAATGGGTCCAGTGCAGGTTTATTATCCATTTGAATATCCATATAATCATCCCAGAAAAAATTACTATTCCGGATAGTCCATTTTGCAAGCGTATCTTTTTCATTATTGGAAAGATATCCAACAAACCCATTACCCAAAATAGGTGCAATGCCCGACATCATTGGGTTCATGTTACCGCCGCCGTTATAGCGCAGGTCAATTATCCATTTATCTACTCCTTTACCATGCAATTCCTTTATAGCATCCCTGATTTTCTCGGCTTCCAGTTGCTTATTCGCATTGGGAGCAATGCCGGTGATTTTTAAATACCCGGTATTTTTTTCCGGCATCGCATAAGAAAACCTGAGTGCCGTATCATTAATGATTTTCAATATTTCCCTGCTTCTTGGCCGTTTATCTTCTGTTTTAAAATTGTAATAATCCCAGTTGTTAAATGTGGCTATGCGTGAATAATCTGATGATCTGATGAAACTACCGTGCGAATCATTCAATGTATTTAATATAAGTTCAAATACAGGCCGGAGATCATATATATTTTTTGCATGTATTGCTTTTTGAGATACCATAATTCCAAGACTGTCCCAGTTTACATCTTTTGAATATAAGGATGAAATCCTGGCATAATGAAGTATGGTATCCAGGGTAGATTTGATCTGCGGTTGCATCACTTGCCCTGAAACAGGCTGATTACATAAAATAAAAATAGCTATGATGATTCTTTTCATTGCTGCCGGAATAATTTTTCATTACAAACTGAGTCCCTGACCAATACGCTCCATTCACTCATCCCAGCATTCATATTGGTTACATTTTTAAAGCCGTTTTGCGTTAGCATGTGGCTGGCCCTTGGGCTCCGGTGACTGTGAGAACAATATACAACTATATCTTTTTCTTTAAACATCTCCAGTTCATTTAACCTGGATTCCAGTTCCTGAACGGGTATATTGATGGCATTTTTGATTGCGCCATATTTTTCTGTTGCAGTACCATTAAATTCTGCGGCTGTTCTTACATCCAGGAATACCGTTTGAGTTTCGTTCAATGAACACATCTCGTAGGGCTCAATATTTTTATGAATGATAGTTGATGCTGAAACCAATGCCATATTGCAACGGATGCAGTTTCCTGCTTTTGGATACTTAAAAGTATCACAACTTTGTCCGCAGGGTAAGCAACTGTATATCTTTTCAGAAACCTTGTTCTTATCTTCCCTGTTTTCTGACACGCCGTTACAACTGTTTAAAATATAACAGCTTAAAAATGCCAGCGCTACTAATGGAAAAGTATTTATTTTCATTTACTATTGACGCAGAACAAGATATTTAAAATTGTAGCACTTACCAATAAGCATCCTGCAAAATTTTCCATTCATTGTTTTCCTGTACCAGGATCAATGTAAAATTTACTTTGTGCTGTATGTTGTTTTTATCGGTGATTACAGAATTCCCTTTTTGCCATAGCAGGTTTCCGGATTGTTCAGCTTCCAGGTTTGTAAGTTTCCAGGTGCCGCCTAAAGATGCAAAACCTTTCCAGTATTCAACAAGGGCCTGTTTCCCGTTAATTTGTTCTGATTTACCGATTATCTTTCCGTTTGATGTATAAAAGTCTGCAATCTTCGCATACTGACCACTGTTATATACCTGTTGCATTTTATTTAACAAGGGAATAATGACTGTAGTTGCAGGGTCAGCTTTCCTGCGATATTCCAGGTCGTATTCCATTACCCAGGTAACTCCATTATCTTTTGATATCTCTCCCAGTTGTCGTACATTATTTTTGTCTATGTTGAAAAAAGTCAGCTTTCTTACCGCCAGTGTATCTTTTGAAATTTTAAAAGGTGCTGTTTTATAAATGATCTTATTGTCTTCAAATATTCCTTCGGTATAAAAAATTGTGTTCCCGGTATTGTCGGTCCAGGTTTGTTGCCATTGCTTAACAGCACTATTGTATGTATTAAAACTTTTTCCGGCATACCGTAAGCCTTGTTGCAATGCAGCGCTGGTCCATTCTTCCAGGATCACGCAACTGTCAATGATGAGGCTTATTTTACTGTCACCGGCTTTATTCCCTTTGATGCCAAATGCTTCCCATTCGCCGATCCAGAAATCAAACTGGCGGTAAACCGGTTGGCTGCAGGGAAGTTTCTGGCTGTTACCGGTTGCGGAAAATAATAATATTATTATACCAAGGTTTAAAAATATTTTCATGATGGTTGAACAGTTATGATATTCATTTTCAGTTTAAATTTTAATATATCCGCCTTGGTGGCACACGAAACAAGCGTTAGCATGAGAATGTTATAACCGTCAAACAATTCGCTGCTCTTATCTCGTCTGGTCGGAGACACAGGCTGCGGCAGGACGACTCAATATTTGTATTGTTTTTCAATATCACAACAGCTTAAGAATTAACAACGGATTTTATTTTTTCATTCTTGTTTCTCAGGTCAATCCCTCCTTCTAATACAGATTTCAGGTTTGCCAGGTAAAAAGTCCAGCCGGTTTTGCAACCAAGGTGATAGTTCCTCATACCCATTTCATCTACAGGAATATTTTCCTGGATAAGTTCTACAATATGCTCGCCTTCTATGTTTTTAATACTTACCCTGCAATCGCCCGCGTTACCAAATGAAAAACTGAGCTGGTCTTTTCCGTTACAAGCAGTTACCGAACCAATTTCCACTGTTTCATCCGGCCATCCATGCCAGAGCCATTTGTAACAATCGCCGGGTTCTA
>JAGPDJ010000142.1:4196-6560 GCA_018057635.1 Ferruginibacter sp.
CAATCGCCCGCGTTACCAAATGAAAAACTGAGCTGGTCTTTTCCGTTACAAGCAGTTACCGAACCAATTTCCACTGTTTCATCCGGCCATCCATGCCAGAGCCATTTGTAACAATCGCCGGGTTCTATATATTCATCGGCAGTACGCAACAAACCGGATGCTGTTTTAAATTCAGCCAGGCGGAGAAACCATTGTTCCAAACCTTTTCGGGTTGCCCATGCTTTATATAAATCTTTTGGAGAAGCTTTTACGGGAATGCGCACTTCAAACCTGTTCCAGTTAAAGTCTGTCATGGTATTTACTTTTTATTGTGGTACGCTGTGTAACCCGATGCGGTTGCCTTCTGTATCTACAAAAACTGCCATGAATCCATATTCAGGAGAGATCTGTGTTTTGGGAACCATGATCTTTCCGCCGGCTGCTTCCACTTTATTTAAAACATTTTGCAGATCAGGATTCCCGTTCAGGTAAATCAACACACCATCGGTTAAGGAAGCTTTGTGAAAACCGCCGCTGTCAACGATGGCGCCACCAACCTGTGTCATCATATCGTCTAACGGGAACATGCACATCTTAATATTCTCCATGTCCATTGGGATCATGCTGATACCGAATATGGTTTCGTAAAATTTTTGTGCCCTTAGCATGTTGGTTGCCGGAATTTCAAACCAGCTGATTGCGTTATTCATTTGCAGGTAATTTTAGTTTTAGTAATTTTTTTCCGGGATAATCTCCGGATGCTTTTTAAAGTTCAGGAAAAAAAGGGGAATAGGGATACCGTTCATATAAAGATTTCGGCCGCCGCCTTGATTCGTAGCACAGGTAACAAGAGTTAGTATGAGAATGATGTAACATCAAACAATTCGCTGCTCGCTGTTATCGCTGCTTGTTGGAGACACAGGCGGAGGCATTTCGTTTTTTAATGAACATATACTGTGGCGAAAAATGTGGATTCTATAGAAAAAAATAAAAAAATCCTGCTGCTTTAGGCAACAGGATTCTATTAATGAAGCCCTTTATATTAATTTTGTGGCCTTTGCGGGCGCAATGACGGTTCAATCTCATCTACCCATTTTTTCATTTGCGCTTCAGTAAAGATCAACTTTAGTTTGGCATCCCTTTCACCGGCCAGTTCTTTACGCTTGGCCATCATAGCTTCCCTGTCCACGTTGCCGCTTTCCCGCATTTCCATAAAGGCTTTTTGCTGGTTCTGGAAAAAATCGGTGATAATTACATTCGTTTTTACTTTAACGACAGAATCTAAATTCAATGGCGCCATTTTTTCCATAGCTGCTGCAGCCCTTTCCTCGGGGGTTTGGCGCTGGCCGCCACCCTGGGCATTTGCTGATGTAATGAATACGCATGCTGCAAAGAGGAATACAATTACTTTTTTCATTTTTTCTTTATTTATTTGTTTTTAATTTGAACCGGGTTGGTTCTTGTTATTTTGGTTCAACTACAATACTTGACTTCGGTTTTTCCTAATCTTCTTTTCCTTGATGAAAAGAACCAAAAATCAAGGGCTCCGGAAAAAAAAGCTAAAAATTTAAAGACTGGCTAAAATGAAATAAGTCACAACAGTTGAATATAACCAAACAAGTGTGCGACTTACCGGCTAAAAATATTTCCAAACATTAGTAACAACAATTTCATTTCTTAACGCCAATCTTTAAATTTTCTTAACGCAATTTTTTCCGAGGCCCATCCTTCAAATCCATTTGCTGATTAGGAAGCAATGGGTTCTTTCTAATTAAGGTTGCTTTTCACAGAATAAATATTTCGTATCGTGAGTCAAGAACCGATGCATAGCCGCAGGTGATAACAGCACGTGGCGGCGGCTTCACTATTTCTTCTCCCTTCCTCCACGCTTTGAAATGATCTTATAAAAACCGGCATCAAATATTGGTTTTTGTTGAGGGGTACAAATGCCTCGTATTTCATCCAGGTGTCGGAGCATCAGTAATTCAAAATCTTTTTGCTGGTTGCTGATATCTCCTGCAGCAAACTGAATGGCAGAATCAGTAAAATCATTTGAAGCCAGTTTTTTAAAAATCTGTTCCCTTTGTGCAGACATGCCATCAAAAGACTGGCGCATTTCCAACCTGTGTTGTTTACTCATCGTATCATACCGGTTCATCTGCTCTTTTGTAAACCTAACTTCCTGCTGCAGGAAACTGCTGATCATTGCTTTCTTATCTAACCTGGCTGTTTTTGGCTTATCACTAGTTTTAATCATAAAAAAACTGAGTGTGGCAATATTGGCCAGCAGCAAAATGCCAATGATCAGGATGAGTATCTTATTCTGCGGTTGTTTATTCATCACGGTTCCAGGTTTTCGGTATCATAAATGGAGATCACATTAAT
>JAGPDJ010000143.1 GCA_018057635.1 Ferruginibacter sp.
TCTCCATTAAATGTTTTACCAACCTGTTCTCAGGATATGCTTCCAGCAAATGCTCCGCCCCTTTTTCTATCTGGTCATCGTTATAACCGGCTGATTCCTGGCGTATATCTTTTTCTATCCGCACAGCTGGAACGTATGTTTTTTCATCCTGCCAGCCAACAGCTGTATAACAAAACAATGGCAAGGTAGGTGCATCAGGCAAGGTTTCATATGCTGCCATATACATTCCGGTATGTGCCGGAGGAATGAAGGCTGCTACAGCCCAACCTTTCTCGCAAATACGCATATTTCCTGTCTTTACATCAATACCAATTCCCCTGCGGCCGGGCAACTCATACAACTGGCCTCCTTCAGGTAATAGTATCCAGTCTTCATTGGCTATTGGAAATGCATCCCAGCCGCTACGTCCGGTAACATACAGGCTGGTATCTTCAAAGATGTTCCCATTACCATCAGAATATAATAAAAACGGGGATTGTGTGAGTGCTTGCATAATGCAAAATTACTTTTTTATTTCACGCAAAGTGCCTGGCATCTCTTTTTCACGCAATGACGCAAACGAGCAAAGAAATAAGGTATTATTAAATGGAAGAATCACTATTTCAATTAAGCATTTGCAATTTTGAAGGAGATGTAGAACACTGTATTAAAAAATAAATCAACAATTTATTCAGTATTCACCTGATTTAAATTGCGGCTTTTCATCTTTGCGCCTTTGCGTGAAATTAAATTTGCGCCTTTGCTTCTTTGCGGCTTTGCGTGAAACTATAAAATCATCCTGCAATTTGCCGCTTGCAAAATTCATTGAATTGCAGTTCATCAACATCATTTGTGGCTGACTTTTCAATAACAGATTGTATCAATTTATTATTCACCAGATCGATGGTAAGTACACGATCCTTTAATACCACATTGCTAACCTCTTTCCAATAAAAATATTTTACGGGAAAAGAAGGATAGGTTATTTTATCCTCATCAAATAATACGATGAATTTTTTTCCGGCATAAAAACCAAATACAGTAAAAATGATGATACATGCTGCAAGCAAATAGTTGCCAATCACTATCCAAAAAAGGCTGAGTATAATAAATGCAATGCCCGGTTTGAAAGCAGGTAATTTGCCGGTAAAAAAATGTATCAGGAAAATTATAAGTGAAAAGATGCTGATCAACATACCGGTAAAGCTTACACTATTTATCCTGCCATCAGCTGTTTTTAAATATACAAACCCGAATACAAAACAATTGATCAGCAATATAAAAAGGGTTACATACCTGATCGTTTTTGATTTTTCATTCGGTAGCTGGATAGAATAGGTTCCCATTATTGTTTATTGCCTTCGATCAATAGGTTACATAATTTGTACAAAACCCGTGCTCCTACATTTTCATCCCACTCATCGTGGCTCACTCCTACTTCATTTAAATCGAATCCAATGATTTTTTTTCCGCTTTGTACCAGTTTTTTAAAGAGATAAAAAACCTGGTCGGTGTCAAAGCCTCCCTGAACGGGAGTTCCGGTATGCGGACAAAGTTTTGGATCTAGTCCATCAATATCAAAACTGATGAAAACATTTTGAGGCAGCTGGCTTATGATATCATCAGCAATGCTTTTCCAGCTTTCACCTTCATACTGACGTTCTTTGATGAGTTTGTCAAAATAAGTTACGATCCTTCCGTTACTTCCGGATATCTCATCCAGTTCTTCTTCACAAAAATCCCTGATGCCTACCTGTACCAGTTTCTCCAGGTTTGGTATTTGCTGAAGGGCATTGTACATGATAGACGCATGAGAATAATTAAATCCTTCATAAGCTTTACGCAGATCGCAATGAGCATCTATCTGTAAAATTCCAAATGATTCATATTTATCTGCTATTGCTTTAAAATAACCTAACGGTGTACTGTGATCGCCGCCAAGCAAACCAACCAGTTTACCGGCATCCAGCAATTCCTTTGCCTGCTGGTAAACCCAATCGTTCAGGAATAGGCTTCCTTCATTGATCTCTTTCAGAGTTTTGCACATGAATTTATTATCAGCTACTATTTCGCCCTGGGAAATATACTTGATATACAGTTCTGCTTCTTTGCGCAGGTAATCACTTTTCGTGAGTATCTTCCGGTTTGTCTCACGCATAAAAATACCCTGGCGCCACAAATCCTTCATTTCGGGGTCAAACAGATCTACCTGCAGGCTTGCTGTAAAAATATGGTCCGGGGCACGGGCAGTCCCTGCATTGTAACTAACTGTAACTTCCCAGGGTATGGGTAAAATAACAAGCCTGGCATCTTCCTCCGAAAATGGCAAACCGAAAATGTTATTGTTGGGATTTCCTGCTGAACTTGGGTCGAATGTAGACAGATCTGCCATACTAAAAAATAGAATTTCTGCAAATATAAGTGATGAATCTCTCTTTTCAGGCTGATAAAAATCAGCAATAAAAAAATAAACGGCACCAATTTTGAATTAACTTTGCAGGATAACCATATACATGAAAAAAACTCATATAATAATACTTGTTGGAATCGCAGCACTTATAGTAGCATTACTGGCATATTCTGTTGATTTTTCAACTTATGACAGTATTTCTTCTGCAAAACAAAAACAAGGAAAATTTGTACACCTGATTGCAAAAGTTGACAGGAACCAGCCTATTGAATACGACCCCATCAACAACCCGAATTACCTTTCATTTACAGCCATAGACAGCCTGGGAAACAGTACTAAAGTTGTTTATCACAACAGCAAACCAACAGACCTGGAAAAAAGTGAACGCGTTGTATTAAAAGGTAAAATGACAGCTGAACATTTTGAATGTAAAGATATTCTTCTAAAATGCCCCAGTAAATACAAAGACGATAAAAATAAGCTTGAACAAAGCATGAAAGAACAATCTGCTGTTAATTAGTTTTCAACAAAACCTAAACCGATAGAATGAAATTTGAGGGAGAACACTTATTGCCGGGGCAATTAGGACATTTTTTTGTTATCCTTGCGTTCATAGCATCTCTTGTTGCAACCATTTCTTATTTCAAAGCTTCCCGGGATGCTGATCCTGCATCTAATAAAAATTGGATCCTGTTAGGTAAAAGTGCTTTCTTTATCCAGGCCATCTCGGTATTATTCATCTTCTCTATCATCTTTTTCATTTGTTTCAATCACTATTACGAATATATGTATGCTTACAAGCATGCATCCAAAGAACTGGAATATAAATACCTGCTTGCATGTATCTGGGAAGGCCAGGAAGGCAGTTTCTTATTGTGGGCTATTTGCCAGAGTATATTGGGTATATTACTCATTTTCAAAAGCAGGGAATGGCAGGCGCCTGTTATGTCTGTGATCAGTCTGGCCCAGTTTTTTTTACTGATGATGATCCTGGGCGTTTACATATTTAATATCAGGATAGGAAACAGCCCGTTTACGCTTACCCGTAATGAAATTACCGCACCTATTTTCAGCCAACCCAATTACCTTAGTTTTATTAAAGATGGCATGGGCCTGAATGTATTGCTGCGGAATTACTGGATGGTTATTCACCCGCCTGTACTGTTCCTGGGATTTGCTTCAACTTTGATCCCATTTGCCTATGCCTATGCCGGTATACAAACAAAACGTTATGGAGAGTGGATTAAAGATGTTCTTCCATGGGCTTTATTCAGTGCTGCAGTTTTGGGTGTTGGTATTATGATGGGCGGGAAATGGGCATACGAAAGCCTGAGTTTTGGCGGTTATTGGGCATGGGACCCTGTTGAAAATGCTTCATTGGTTCCCTGGCTGATTTTAATTGCAGGCCTGCATACCATGGTAATTTATAAAGCCACCGGGCATTCACTCAGGGCAAGTTACTTGTTTGCGATATTGTCATTTGTATTTGTACTTTATTCAACCTTCTTAACCAGAACAGGTGTTTTAGGCGATACTTCTGTTCATGCTTTTACAGAAGCAGGTAAAGCAATCAATGTCATGATCGGTACATTTGTTCTGGTATTTACAGTTCCCATGCTGTTCCTGTTTTTCCGGAATTATAAACACATTCCCGCCATACACAAAGAAGAACAAACCAGTTCAAGGGAATTCTGGATGTTCATTGGCTCTATCATTTTCTTTCTTTCGGCTATGTTTATAATTGCCATTACATCAATCCCATTATACAATAAGATTCCATTTATAAAAGACCTGATCATAAAGTTTCACAACGGCCCATTGGCCATGCCGGAAAATGCCGAATTCCTGTACAATAAAGTAATGGTTTTGGTTGCCATCATCATTGGTCTGCTCACTGCTATCAGTCAATACTTTAAATACAAAAGCACCGGCACATCCTACCTGTTAAAAAAACTGGCATTGCCAACAATTATAGCGGCTGTGTTAACTACATTGATAATAATTTTTCAACCCTTAACTTTTTACAAACACGGAACCGGTTTCCTGGTAGCCATTTACCTGGCTTTCTTTGCAGTTCTTTATTCAGTAATTGCCAATGCGATGTATATCTGGATAGGTATGAACGGTAAATTAAAATCAGCCGGTTCTTCTGTTGCGCACGCTGGTTTTGCATTGATGCTTGTTGGTATATTGGTGTCTTCCAGCAATAAAATAGTTATCAGCAGCAGTGCTGTTAACGGAATAAACCTTCCTGCAAGCATTGACCCAATGACGAAGCAGCAGGATGATCCAAGGGAAAACCTAACCTTACTCAGGGATGTTCCAACTACGATGGGTAAATATGAAGTTACTTATCTGAAAGATTCGGCGGGACATGAAAAAGGCAGGAAATATTATGAATTGTTATTCCAGTCAAAAGACCCGAAAACAAAAAAAATAAAAGAACAGTTTGTGTTAAGTCCGGATGTTTACCTCATGAAAGACAATAACATGAGCAGCAACCCCGACACCAAATCATATCTTACTAAAGACGTATTCACCTATATTTCATTTGTATTAAACGACAGCCAGGCTTCAACAGATACCGCAACTTTTAAAATTTCTGAAATGAACGAAGGTGATACTGCTTTTTACAGCAACGGTTTCTTCGTGCTAAACAAAGTTGTTAAAAACCCGGTAAACGAAAAATTCAATTACACTGCCAATGATGTAGCGCTGATGGCAGATATAACTGTGGTAAGTAAAGATGGGCGGAAATTCCGGGTAATGCCACTATTACATGTAGACGAAATTGGTATAGTTAATTCTGATGATACACTATACGCACAAAATATGTTCTTCAGGTTTGCCGGTGTAAGCGATAATCAAAAAGTAAAGATAGGGGTAAAAGAATCTGACAGCATGATTGATTTTGTTACCGTTAAATCTTACATATACCCTTATGTGAACCTTGTTTGGCTTGGCCTGATTGTAATGGCAATCGGCCTCATCATGAGTATGATCAAAAGGGGTAAGTTTTCTGTTCTACAGGCTGCTGTAGCACTTGTAATATCCATTTGCGGACTTACCTATTTATTCCTGCTGGCAAATTAATTCCATTATTCCGTTACAATTTCAGGTTTTAAGCAGCGTTAATCACAGTATAACCTGTCTAACTGTTAGAAATTTAAGGTTACTTTAAACATTTACGCGTATTAAAGGATCAAAGACTATGTAAATTTACATACATGTATTTTTTGATGAACAATAAGCACAGGTTGGGATTGGTATTTTTTGTGATCATATTCATGGTCGCAGGCAATACCACTGTTGCCCAAAATCAATATGGCATAAATGATACGATCTTACATGAAGCGGTTGTTTATGGAGGCGATACCATAGAAGCCAAAACATTAAACAATATTTTCCTTTATTCAAAAATGACCGAGGCGCAACGGGCGGCGGCGGCCAAATACAACAGGTTGCGGAATGCCGTTTATGTAACTTATCCATTTGCCCGTAAAGCAGGGATCGTTATGAATGAAATGAACACCAGGCTGGAATCTATACCCGAGAAAACTGAGCGAAAAAAATACATCAAATCAAAAGAAGCCATTTTAAGAAAGGAATTTACTGATCCACTCACCAATCTATCCGTTTACCAGGGAAAAGTGTTGATGAAACTCATAAACCGGGAAACCGGGAATAACTGCTACGAGATCATAAAAGAATACAAAGGCGGACTAACCGCACGGGTATACCAGACAGTCGCATTTTTCTTTAACAGTAATTTAAAGCAGCCCTATGATGAAAAAAATGATGATGCTGTTATTGAAAGAATTGTAAAAGAAGTGCAACGGATGTATGGTTATCAGGACATCAGGAAGACTGATGTGGTTCAACTATAAGTTACCATTTCTTTTTTATCCCCAATTTTACATTCATTGTTAGTATTAGAATAGCATTCAACGCTACTTTTATGGCATTTTAGCTGTATCTTGCAGACTAAATTTTTATGCTTGAATATGAAGTTAGATGTACTTGCCTTTGGCGTTCATCCCGATGATGTGGAGTTAAGTTGTTCAGGTGTTTTGCTTGTAGAAAAAAGCAATGGTAAAAAAACAGGTATTATCGATCTTACTGAAGGAGAATTGGGTTCCAGGGGAACCGTTGAAACCA
>JAGPDJ010000144.1 GCA_018057635.1 Ferruginibacter sp.
TAAAATATCCTGTAAAATACAATACGATCAGAGCCGGAATGGCATTTAAACTCAAAGCAAGTGCAGCTATTTGTATAGATGGGATGTGATTAAGGTACCGGTGAACCATATTTACATTGATACCATACATCATAGTTGCCAGCACAACCAGCAACACGTAAAAAATATTGCTGTTGTGTGAAAAACCGGGCTGACTGAAAAATAGAAAAACACTCCCGCTGAATGCAACAAGAATACCAATTATCTTATGTGTTTCGGTTTTGGAATGAAAAAAAACAGCTCCAATGATGATCACAAATATTGGAGTCAATGAATTAAGTGTTCCGGCCAGCGAACTGTCTATTCCCTGTTCTGCAATGCAAAATAAATATGCCGGTAACAGGCTCCCCAATACACCAGACATAAAAGTGAAGAATATTTTATTTCCGGGAATCTGCTTAAAACTTTTGTAAGCTACTGGTAATAATACAAGCCCTGATGAAATGATGCGCAAAGAAGCTACCTGGAATGCCGTTAATGCGACCAGGCCTTCTTTCATTAAAATAAAACTACTTCCCCATATAAAAGACAGGGCAATAAAGATCAGCCAGTTGATTAATTTACTATTCAAAAGTTATTTTTTTTGATCTGCAAAGTTGTGACTAATAAATAGAACAGAGATTTTTATTTTTTAAATTTTCAGGTGGAACTCAGGCAATTAAATATTATTATATAATTTTGTATCTCATTTTTCATCTTTAATATTACTACTATGGGATTCATGAAAGAATTTAAGGACTTTGCCATGAAAGGCAACCTTGTAGACATTGCTGTTGCATTTGTAATGGGTGGTGCTTTTGGAAAAGTAGTTACTTCATTTACAGAAGGTATTGTATCTCCATTGATTGGTATGATTGGTGGTGCTGACTTGTCGAAAAATATGTATGAATTAAAACCTGCTGTTTTAGACGCTGCCGGAAAAGTGGTTACTGAAGCTGTTGCGATTAAGTGGGGAGATTTTGTAACCGCCATCATTAACTTCATCATTGTTGCTTTTGTTATGTTCCTGGTGATAAAAGCAATAAACAGTATGAAGAAAAAAGAAGAAGCTGCACCTGCCGGGCCATCGTCTACCGATGCACTGCTTATGGAAATCAGGGATTCACTGAAAAAATAATCTAACAAACTTTATTGAGCGGTTGCTATTAACCTGGCAACCGCTTTTATATTAAATCACCAATAAACCAGCATCAACGGGATACATGATAATGATCACTTTTTTTCACACAACACGTATCCTATTTTTGTAAAAAAATTATTATAATGAAAACTGTATTATCATTGTTTTGCTTCTCGTTTTTAATAACTGCAAATTTATATGCCCAGGATGGCACTGTAAAAGACCTCAAAAAAGAATCTGAAAAAACGATCAAAAAAGACCCCAATGACACTACCCAGAAAACCTGGAAAACAGGAGGAATTTTCAACCTTAACATTAACCAGGGTTCTTTAAGTAACTGGGCTGCAGGTGGTGATAAATTCTCCTTCTCCTTAAATGCTTACCTGAACTTATATGCATTTTATAAAAAAAATAAAAGCTCCTGGGACAATAGCCTGGACCTTGCATATGGTATCGTAAATACAACCAGCCTTGGCTCACGCAAGGCAAGTGACCGGATAGATTTTCTTTCCAAATACGGGTATGCATTGTCAAAAAAATGGAATGCATCTGCATTATTAAATCTTCGTACCCAATTTGCGGAAGGTTATGCCTATTCTAAAACAGCAGCAGGAAAAGATACATCAGCAAAAATTTCCAACTTTTTTGCACCGGCTTATTTATTGCTTTCACTTGGTTTTGATTATAAGCCTGCGCCAGATCTTTCTATTTTCATATCACCAGTAACAGCCCGGTATGTAATTGTTACCGATGATCTGTTAACAGCTCAATACGGATTAGATCCTGGAAAAAATGTAAAAAGTGAATTTGGCGCATATTTATCTGCCAATTACAACAAAAAAATTGGCCAGAAATTTAATTACAAAACCCGGTTCGACCTGTTTTCCAACTACTTGAAAGATCCGCAGAATATTGATATTTTCTGGTCAAATGTATTAACTGCCGCTATTACAAAACATATTAATTTTTCCTTTAACCTGGATATGATCTACGATGATGATACCCAAAATGTGAATCCTGCCAAGGGACCGGCACCACAATGGTTGCAATTGATGGGTATTGGGTTTGCGTATAATTTTTCTAAAAAATAGATTTAACCGCAGAGGCGCGGAGGCGCAAAATTTTATAAATATTTATATTACTCCAGCCTCTGTGCCTTTGTGGTAACAGTCTATAAGCTTATCTTTTTAAAAAGGGGATAATATTAAATAATTTTATCTGCAATGACGCGGAGACGCTATATTTAATATATACCTGCACAATTTTAGTCTCTGCGCCTCCGTGCCTCCGCGGTAAACGTGGATAACCTTAGTTTTTTAAATGCCCGAAGTGATTAACTTTGGCATTCGTTTTTAAAAATTTAGCATTGAGCAGCAACACACCCAATTACCAGATTAAACTGGACCAGTTTGAAGGGCCATTTGACCTTTTACTATTTTTCATAGAAAGGGATGAACTGGATATTTATAATATCCCGATCACGAAGATCACCAATGATTTTTTAGACCATATACACGTGTCGGGAAAACTAAATATTGAGTTAAGCAGTGAATTCATACTTTTTGTAAGCACGCTGATGCGCATCAAGGCGAAAATGCTGTTGCCAAGAAAAGAAATAGATGCAGATGGAAATGAGATCGATCCGCGTAAAGAACTGATTGATAAAATCCTTGAATACAAGAAATTCAAAGAAGCATCTGCAAAGCTGGCAGAAATGGAAGCGATCAGGATGCTCATGCTTAAAAGAGGGAACCTGCAAAAAGAATTATCACTAATAGGCGAAGAAGCAGGAGAAGGAACTGAAATTCAGACAGTGACCTTATTCAAGCTGATGAAGGCATTTGAAAAAGTGGCCAACCGCCTGAAAGAAAAACACAACCGGCCGGTACATACAGTAGTGCAATATAACTATACCATGGAAGGTATCCGCGATTATATGCTTACCCTTTGCAGGAATGAAAAGACCTTATCATTTGAAAAGATCTTTGAAGTATGTGAAGACAGGATACACGCTATTTTTATTTTCCTGAATATGCTGGAACTGGTTCAGCAAAAATTCCTGCAAATCCTTATTGGTGAAGGCCGGAATAACTTCATCATTGAATACAACGAAAACAGGGAGGAAGACCAGCTTGTTTTTCTTTCTGAAGAAGATTTTAACCAGGTGAATTGATTTTACAGACTTTCCATATGTAGCCCCGCCCTTAAAGCGGGGTTATTAATTTTCAAATTATCTTACATTTCAATTAAGAAGTAACATGAACCACAAGAATAATAAAATCATTGACAATTTATTGAAAACAATGCAGGCAAAGGCTGTGATCTTTGACCTGGATGGAACATTAATTGACAACAATGCATACCATTTGAAAACATGGAAGATCTATCTTGAAAAAATAGGACGGGATATCAGTGAAGATGCATACAGGAAAAACATCAACGGAAGAACCAATAAAGATGCTTTGGAATATATTTATAACAAGAAAATGACGGATGAGGAAGCCATGGTTTATGCATTGGAAAAAGAAGCGCTTTACCGGGAAATATACAAACCATTTATAAAACCTGTTGATGGTTTATTGGAACTGCTGGAAGCCCTTTATCAGAAAAACATTCCTATGGCCATTGCAACTTCCGGCATACAGGTAAATATTGATTTTATGTTTGAACATATTCCCATCAAAAAATATTTTTCAATCATTGTAAATTCTGCCCATATCAGCAAAGGAAAACCAGATCCGGAAATTTATATTAAAACTGCTTCATTATTGAAAATACCGGCCGGCGACTGTCTTGTTTTTGAAGATGCGGTAGTTGGTGTACAAGCAGCACATGCCGCCGGTATGAAAGTAATAGCTATTACTACTACCCAATCTGCAGCAGAGTTAAAAGATGCTGAAATGATCATCAGGGATTTCAGAGTTGAAAGCTTTATTGATTTTTAAGTTTCAGTTCATATTTTCCAAGTATATCCCAGATACCATAAAATTCATCGTTCCCTTTTTTGTTATTAATATCCGTATTAATAATCAAATACCTTCCAACCTTTGTTTTTGGATTGAAGAACATCATGGAGCTTACTCCCGGATCTCCACCTGTGTGCCCGATATATCCTGCAAAACTAAACCCGATAAAAACGCCTACATTATATGAGTCATTGTATGGATTCTTTTCATTCCGTTCTAAAAAATGCTTAGCGTTCAATTGTGTTTTATAAAATTCAGAATAACTTTCTTTTGTCAACAAAGTACCTTTCCCCGCATAACCTTTTATCAATTCCGTTAAATATTTGCTCATATCACTGGCAGAAGTAATAAAGTTTCCATCGGGGTAAGTGATCATGGAATAATAAGGCAAGAGTGTATCCGGGGTAAGATAGAGCCGTGAATATTTTGAAAAATCTGTATCCTCAAATCTCCATCCCGATGCTTCCATTTTTAAAGGCTTAAGAATATGGTTGACTGTGAATTTATCAAAAGATTCTTTTGTTGCCTGTTCAACAATATATGCAGCCAATGTGGCGCCAATATTTGAGTATTCATAAATCTCACCCGGCTTTTTTTCTAAAAATGAGTTCTTTTTATACCATTTCCCTTTGCTGGCAAGTATGTTTTCCAAAAAATCTTTTAACGGAATAATGGAATCGGGGTGATTGAACATTTCGATACCATCAAAAACTAATTTTACATTTTTTAAGTCTTGCCCTGGTTTTAGGTGATAATCTTTTTGCCCATAAAATTCATTGTCAACAATACCCGACGTATGTGTAGTCAGCTGCCTGATTGTAATTGGAATTTCAGGAAAATAAGGGTTTCTTACTTCAAAAGGTAAATATTTACTGATAGGTTCATCAAGTTTCAGTTTGCCCATTTCCTGTGCTTTTAAAAGCGCTATTCCAATAAAGGTTTTTGAAATGGAAGCTATATTCTGGATCGTATTCTCAGTATAGATTTGTTTGTTTGCCACATTTGCATAACCGATACCTTTTTCATAAAGCGTTCCTTTTTCATTTACGATCGCAACAGAAAATCCGTTAAACTGCCCTTGTTTATACATTTCATTCAACTCATTTGTCAAAGAGTCTTTTAACAGAGACTGGTTATTTGTATCTGATTTTCTATTATTGCAGGATACAAAAATGGAGAAAGCAAGGCATAGACAGATCAGCTTTGGCATATTGCGTTTATTTGCGGGTTTAACGATCTGTAAATTAAAATGTTACAGGCATTATGATAAATCTTATTATCCCATTGCTTTTTCATCATTGCCGAAACTGTGCAATAATGTCAGTAATTATAATGGTATAATTATTGATGTTTAAACATTAATTAAACTATTTTTTATGAAAGTGACGATACAAAAAGCTTCAGAAAGAGGCAAAGCTGATCATGGATGGCTGCATGCCAATTATTATTTCAGTTTCAGCAATTATCATAACCCGGAAAAGATACATTTTGGTGCACTCAGGGTATTGAATGATGATATCATTGCGGGCGGAGGTGGGTTTCCTACGCATCCGCATGACAATATGGAAATTGTTACCATTCCGTTTTCAGGTGCATTATCACACCAGGATAATACCGGTGGTGCTGGGATTATTAAAGCCGGGGATGTTCAGATCATGAGTGCCGGAACCGGAGTTCAGCATTCAGAAAAAAATGCTTCGGGTACCGAAACAGTAAACCTGTTTCAGTTGTGGGTTTTTCCAAAGAAAAGAAATATTACGCCAAGGTATGACCAACGCACATTCAATATCAATGACCGTGTTAACAAATGGCAGGTAGTTGTTTCACCCAACGAAAAAGATGAAGCGCTCTGGATAAACCAGGATTCCATTTTTGCATTAACTAAACTGGAAGCCGGAAAAACACTTTCTTATGAAAATTCTTTTAAAGGAAACGGTGTTTACCTGGTTGTTATCAACGGATCTGTAAAACTGAATGATACTATATTAGAGAAAAGAGATGCTGCAGGTATAACTGAAACGGATCGTTTTTCCATTACTGCTTCGGAAGATGCAGAGTTACTGATGGTAGAAGTGCCTATGACATTTCATTGATAATATATTAACCACAGAGTTACACAGTGTGTTGCACAGAGTTGATGAAGTATATTTATACCTCTGTGAAACTCTGTGAGTAAACTCTATGAAACTCTGTGGCAAAAAGTGTTTTACACAGAGTTAATGAAGCATATTTATTCCTCTGTGAAACACTGTGGCGGAATTACTGGCTGTGGAAGTGCCTATGATATCTCATTGATAATATTAACCACAGAGTTACACAGTGTGTTGCACAGAGTTGATGAAGTATATTTATTCCTCTGTGAAACTTTGTGAAAAAACTCCATGAAACTCTGTGGTAAAAGGTGTTTTGCACAGAGTTAATG